>JAFGFT010000072.1 GCA_016930935.1 Dehalococcoidia bacterium
CTGTGGTGGAGAAAAGAAATGGGCCATTGTGGACTCGAACCACAGACCCCGGTCTTATCAGGACCGTGCTCTAGCCGACTGAGCTAATGGCCCGAAACGCATATACTATACCGCGTTCAGGGTATGTGCTGTCAAGGTTGACTCGATTTCGCCTTTCCTACGCCTCTTCGATTGTGAGGAGTTCATCGCCAATCTGAACGGTTGTGTCGGCCTTGGCCTTCACCTCTGTTACAGTGCCGTTCACTGGAGCAACAATCTCGTTCTCCATCTTCATTGCTTCAATCGTGAGAAGAAGGTCTCCTTCCTTGACTGCCTGTCCGACGGTGACATTCACGTTTAGAACCTTACCTGGAAGTGGAGAAGTCATATACTCTGTGGCCATGTCTTGTTTTTCCTCCTGACGAATTATGATTATCTCAGCTATTGTCCCAATCGCGTCGAAATATTCCGATTGAGGGTTGAATCCTCTTATTGCGTGCTAGAGCGGCATATTGCCGTGTTTCTTCTCAGGGCAACGCTCCTGCTTGGTCTCCAGGATGTCGAAAGCTCTCGCCAGCTTCATCCTGGTGTCCTTCGGGTCGATGATGTCATCCACTGAGCCTCTTTCCGCTGCCCTGTAGGGATTGGAGAATTGCTCTTTGTACTCCTCGATTCTCTGCTTCCTCACTGCCGCGGGATCCTCGGCGTTCTTGATCTCCCTGGCGAACACAATCTCAGCGGCTCCAGAAGCCCCCATAACGGCGATTTCCGCGGAGGGATAGGCCAGGACCATGTCTGCACCCAGATACTTCGAACACATGCCGACGTAGGCGCCTCCATAGGCCTTTCTGAGTATGAGGGTAACTTTGGGCACGGAGGCCTCTGAATACACGTAGAGCAGTTTGGCGCCGTGGCGAATGATTCCCCCGTGTTCCTGGGCGGTTCCAGGCATGTATCCCGGTACATCAACCAGTGTGAGAAGGGGGATGTTGAAGCAATCACAGAACCGAATGAAGCGGGAAGCCTTGTCTGAGGCATTGATGTCCAGAACACCTGCCATGAATTTGGCCTGGTTGGCGATAATGCCGATACTACGTCCGTCGATCCGTGCGAATCCCACAACGATGTTCGGGGCGAACAGTCGGTGGACCTCAAAGAACTGTCCATCATCGACGAATTTCGTAATCACGTCTTTCACGTCGTAGGGTTTGTTCGAATCTGAAGGAATCACGTCCCTCAGGGACACGTCTTCTCTCTCGGCGGAGTCTCTGGTGGTGGTCCTGGGTGCCTCCTCCCTGAAGTTCTGGGGGATGTATGAGAGAAGCTCTTTGGCTGTGGCGATGGCACCGTCATCATCGCTGGAGAGGAAGTGGGCAACCCCGCTCCTCTGATTATGCACAAGACCTCCGCCCAGTTGTTCATGCGTCACTTCTTCTGACAGCACGTCCTTTACAACTGCGGGCCCCGTAATGTACATAGTGCTCGACTTCTTGGTCATGATGATGAAGTCGGTGATGGCGGGAGAATAGACGGCACCACCTGCCGTCGGTCCCAGTATTATCGATATCTGAGGGATGATTCCTGAAGAGCGCGAATTGCGGAAGAATATCCGTCCGTAGCCGTCCAGAGAGTCGATGCCCTCCTGAATACGCGCGCCGCCAGAATCAAGCATCGCGATACAGGGGATTCCGGACTGAAGTGCGAGGTCCTGCATTCTCGATATCTTGAGTGCGTGTGTCTCCCCCAGGGAACCACCGAGAACCGTGAAATCCTGCGCGTACACGGCGACCTTGCGGCCGTTCACCTTTCCTACCCCCGTGACCACGCCATCTGCGGGCAGGTCCATCTTGTCGAGTCCGTAGTACACGGAACGTGTCTTCATGAAATCGTCGAACTCAACGAATGTGCCTTCATCCATGAGAAGCGCGATTCTCTCGCGTGCGGTGAGCTTGCCCTTCTCATGTTGTGTCTCAACACGCTTGTCACCACCGTGCTTCCTGATGGTCGCGCGTTTCTCCTGGAGTTCCTCCAACTTCTTGCTGTTGTCGTTCATTTCTTCCATTTGGTTCACCCCTTGCTTAGTCACACTTCATGCGAGACGCATACCCCGATGTGGCCATACATACTAGCCGAGAATACCGAGGAACACGCCGCCGGCTATTGCCGCGCCGATTGCTCCTGCCACGTTGGGACCCATTGCATGCATGAGCAGGAAGTTCCTGGGATTCTCCTTCTGGCCGAGCACCTGTACAACTCTTGCGGACATGGGCACGGCGGACACTCCAGCGGCACCAATCATCGGGTTAATCTTCTCCTTTGAGAAGAGGTTCATGAATTTGGCGAGCAGGACACCCGCACCTGCCGCACTGGCAAAAGCGACCACTCCGAGTACCAGAATCAGCAGCGTCCGGGGCTGAAGGAAGTTCTCAGCCGGCATACTTGCACCGATGGCCAGCGTGAGGAAGATTGTGAGCACATCGACAAGACCGTTCTGAGCAGTGTTGCTCAGACGTTCCGTTACCCCGCATTCGCGGAAGAGATTACCTACCATGAAGCATCCCATGAGCGGAGCGGCTGAGGGGACGAAGAGAATGACGACAATAGTGGTGATGAGGGGAAACAGTATCTTCTCCACCCTGCTGACGGGACGCAGTTGAGGCTTCATGTAGATCTTGCGCTCTTCTTTCGTAGTGAGGAGTTTGATGACGGGGGGTAGTATCACCGGTACCAGCGCCATGTAGGAATAGCACGCAACCGCTGTCGCGCCAATGATGTGCGGCGCGAGCACGGATGTCACATAGATGGTCGTTGGACCCTCTGCTCCCCCTATGATGCCTATTGAGCACGCCTCGGGGATGCTGAAGCCTGCGACAAGCGCAAGAAAGAATGCCAGGTAAACGCCAAATTGCGCGGCTGCTCCGAGCAATAGCGTCTTCGGATTGGCGAGCATTGGACCGAAGTCCGTCATGGCTCCCAGGCAGAGGAACATGAGAGGTGGCAGAATCTGCCACATGACGCCGTATGCAAATATCCTCGAGAGGAGGCCTATGGGAGTGGTGGGATACTCCTTCTGATTCGTCTGTTCCTGCGTGATGAGTTGCGCAACCACGTCGCCTTCTTGTATCTGTTCACCGACGGCGACCATTGTGGTGTCGATGCGTCCAAAGACGGGACTCTCAATCGTCCCTGTGTCGAGCGTGATGAGAATCGATTCTTTGCCGAAGCGCTCACCTTCTTCCTGGTCGATACTGACGACTGTTCCGGCGATAGGGGACTCAAGCGGCATCTCGTAATCCATCATGCCGCCGAGGGGAAGGTTGACCAGAATCATGCCGAACCCGATGGGAACGAGCAGCAACGGCTCCATCTTCTTCGCAATGGCGAGATAGATGAGGAGTCCTCCCACGGCGAGCATAAGGACATTGCCCCAGTACAGGTGTTGAAAGCCACTCTCTAGTAATCCAAACAACGTCAGTCCTCCGTGAGGTCAAAAAGTGAGGGACACGCACGAATGTCTCGTGCGCTATGCTTTGGCCTTGTCCTTGGCAACTCGAAGTAATATGCGCGACCCCGCCCACACGAGACACGCGAGCATCGCAAGAAGAATGAATACCAGCGCAAAACCGCCGAGGGCGATTTGAACAGCGAAACCCCAGTCAGTCATGTGTACCACTCCCGATAGCGGAATCCGTGAAGCTATCCCGACGTGCGCAGGCATTCAACGTGGATTGCCTTTGCCGGCCGTTCTGCCGCGGTTCAATAGTTTACCATGCCCGCACGACGGCTACGAGTCGGGCTTCTGTGCCCATGCAGCCCTTACCGCCCTGCCTATGGTTCCATAGTCGTAGCCACGACTGGCAAGGTATCTTGTGAGCCGACGCATGAACACTTCCTTGTCGACGTCCTGCAACATACCTGCCCGGCGGAGCGCCAGCGCAGTTGCAGTGGATTCGTCGTCTATGTCCTCCGTTGCGTTGTCTGCTGCAGTCTCATCCACTCCCCTGTCAATCAGTTCCTTGGCGATGAGACGTTTGGAACGCGGTCTGAAGGTCATGCGGCTTTCTGCCCACGCCGCTGCAAATTCGTGGTCATCTATGAAACCCTGTGCTGTCAGTGATGCAAGGGTCTCTTCGACAACTTCATCGTCGAAACCAGCTGTGTGAAGATGCGTACGCATCTCCGCGCTGCTTCTTGAGCGATGTACGAGAAACCGGTAGGCGTTTGCGAGGGCCTTCCGACTCTCAGAATGTAGCACCATTCTTCTCGTGACCGCTGCTCCAACAGGCTAATCGGTGTCGACTGCCGCTTTCGTGGGCTTCGGGACGAGTGGTAGAGGTGCATTGGCCTCGCGTATCTGCAACTCCAGTTGCCTGGCTACCTCAGGATTCTGTCGGAGAAAGTCACGTGCGTTCTCCCTTCCCTGGCCCAGCTTGTGTTCCCCGTAGGTAAGGAACGCACCGGCCTTCTTGATAGCACCTGATGCCACGCCCAGGTCAATGAGGTCACCTTCCTTGCTGATTCCCTGGCTGAACAGGATGTCGAACTCGGCGGTGCGGAATGGTGGCGCAACCTTGTTCTTGACAACGCGGGCCTTCACCCTTGAACCCACCATCTCGGAACCACGCTTCAGTGAGTCGCCACGTCTCAGGTCAATGCGGACGGAACTATAGAACTTGAGCGCCCGCCCTCCCGGCGTGACCTCGGGATTGCCGAAGATGATACCCACTTTCTCCCGCAGTTGATTGATGAAGATGACAGATGTCTTGGAGCGGTTTATGGACGCAGTCAGCTTGCGAAGAGCCTGTGACATCAGGCGTGCCTGGAGGCCAACATGTGAGTCTCCCATATCGCCCTCTATCTCTGCCTTGGGGACCAGTGCGGCCACACTGTCGACGACAATGACGTCGACGCCGGAACTCCTCACGAGTTGTTCCGCTATCTCGAGTGCCTGTTCTCCCGTGTCTGGCTGGGATATGTACAGGTCATCGATATTCACACCACATGCCGCCGCGTATGCAGGGTCCAGCGCATGCTCCGCATCGATATAGACGGCCTTTCCCCCTTGCTTCTGTGCTTCCGCAATGATGTGCTGTGCGAGGGTTGTCTTTCCTGATGATTCGGAGCCGTATATCTCTGTGACCCGCCCCCTGGGTATTCCGCCTACTCCAAGGGCCAGGTCGAGAGACAGAGAGCCGGTGGGTATGACGCCCACGTCCTGCCGGGAGGCAACCTCGCCCAGCCTCATCAGCGACCCTTTACCGAACTGTCGTTCGATTTGCTCTATGGCTAGTTCTACTGCTTTGTCTCTGTCAGTACTCATAGCAATTTCTCGCTTCCCTCGGACTTCCGCAACTTTGGCTCATAGTCTGGTGTGAGACCTACTTTCGTCGGCCTTCCTTTCCAACCTTCCACACGTGTTCCTCTTCGGGGGAGTGCACATCACCGCGTGCCCCACCGCCCTTGCGGCCTTCCCACACAGGCTTCCTCTTCTGCAGAAAAGCGTTCTGTCCTTCATTGCCGTCACGGGTCAGAGACTGCATCGTTATCAACTCCGTACCATACCTGAACGCATGTCTTTCATCGAGGTCCTGTATCTGGTAAAAGAACTGCTTCTCCCATCTCACAACGAGAGGCGCATTGGAGGCGATCAACTTCGTCATTTCCCAGGTCTTCTGTTCAATCTCTTCCTCCGGGTGCACATAGTTGACCAGTCCTGCATCGTGCGCCCAGTCTGCCGAATGTGGTCTGGACGTCAGCAGCAATTCAAACATCCTCTTGCGCAGGACGGACTTGTATGCTCCCACCGTTGGTGTGAAGCATCCGAATCCGACTCCACCGCCGGGAAGGAAGAAACTGGCGCTTTCCGACGCGAGCACAATGTCGCAACTGCCAGCCAGTGCGACACCGAATGCGCAGCAGTTGCCTCTCACCAGTCCCACAATCGGTACCGTGGAACCTGTCATGACCTGCAATAGCTTTGGTGGCAACTCGAAGTACCATCGTTGCGTCATCAGGTCCTTGTTCGTGAAGGCATTGAAATCGCCTCCAGTGCAGAAGTGCTCTCCTGCAGGCCGCAACATGGCACAGTTTATGTCGTCGTTGTCCTCGATGAGACGGAGAGCATCTATCGTCTCTTCCATGAGGGTCGGGCTGAGCGCGTTCTGTACTGCCGGTCGATTGAGCGTAATGACGGCAACGTGTGTCTCAGTATCCCACTCCAGCACGATGTCGTTGTACTCGCGGGGTACGACAAACGTGGGAGTGTAGGGGGGGTACGTTCCTGAGGATTGTTGCTTCACCACGGTGGGCTTGAAATCCATATTCGATTATCCTCCATGCCGTATCGAAGAGGCCATAGGCCTGAGGCCATTATACATCACCGTCGTCCGCTGTCAGCGACGGCGTCGGGTACGCGTTGACGGACGAGACGACTCGCTATCTGCACTGTTGCGAATGTTGCGACCGCAAGTGTGGCTGTCATGCTGCCTGCGAGCAGAAACATGTCTTCCCAGAAGCCAAGCGGGAAAAGTATGACGAGGTAGTCAATGCGTGGGTCCAGTAACCAGAATGAGTTGTCGAAGGCAATAAGATGGAACCCGACGAACATCGAGTTGAAATTGGAGGCAAAGAGAACCGAGACCAGAGCGAGAGAGACGAACGTGAGCACGGCACCGAACTGGAGGCCTTGCGTGATGTCTCTTTTCCATGCTCTGTCCTGGCTGGATAGGGCGGCCAGCAGCAGCACGATGACGAGCAGAAGGAGCATCGATTGGGTGGCGGAGTTGAGTTCGAACAGGGTCTTGACGTCAGAAAGATGCACCAGTTCGTAGTCGTGAAACAGCGCGAACTCGTTTCCGTCCTTTGTTGTCACCTGCATCTGGGGGCTGCTGGAGGTGGAGTTGAAGTAGTCGATGAGTTGTCGGGTAATCTCGGAGAGTTGCGCGTCATCCAGGCGCGTTGATTCGCTTATGTGATACCGCTCATAGCCGCGCTCGTAGAGACCGGGACTGCTCATCTCCAGTCTCACGGCAGTGCTGATGAAGAGAAGGGGCAACATCAACGCGAGGAACAGCCGGGATAGTCGGCGGATGCCCCTCGGGTAGCGGTTGCGTGCCTGCTCAGTCTTTGCCATGTGACCCCATGGTATAATCGGCGCGATGTCCCCGTCCTTCGTTCATCTTCACGTCCATACTGAGTACAGCCTGCTTGATGGCATGTGCCGAATCCCTGCGCTTATCTCCCGTGCCGGTGAATCCGGCATGGACAGCATCGCTATCACAGACCACGGCAATATGTATGGGGTGATTGACTTCTATCTTGCTGCACGGGCTGCAGGTGTCAAGCCAATCCTTGGTTGTGAGGTCTACGTGGCGGCTGGAAGCCGTACAAGTCGTGACCCCAGGGACAGGAGTCCGTATCATTTGACCCTTCTTGCGAAGAACGTGCAAGGATACCACAACCTAATGCAGCTGGTCACCAAGGCGCATGCTGAGGGCTTCTATTACAAGCCTCGTGTTGACCGTGAACTTCTTACTGAGTATGGAGAAGGGCTCGTCGTACTGTCGGGTTGTGCGAATGGAGAACTCATCCGGCTCATCGGGGAGGACCGCATTGAAGACGCAGAGGCGGCTGCGCTGTGGTACAAGGGCATGTTTCCAGACTACTACATCGAACTGCAGCGCTATCCGATTCCTGAGCTGGAGAAGGCGAACCCGAAGCTGATTGCCCTGTCGCGCAAGCTGGATATCCCTCTCGTGGCGACTTTCGATGTGCACTACGTGAACAGATCTGATGCTGAGGCTCATGATTTATTGCTCTGTGTTCAGACCAACGCCAATGTGTATGACGAAAAACGGCTCAAGATGGCCGGCGACTACTTCTACCTGCGTACTCCTGAGGAAGTGGCAGAGATATATGAGGATCTGCCCGAGGCTCTTGAGAACACTGTCCGAATTGCGGAGCAGTGCAATGTGGAGTTGGACTTCGGAGAGCTGCATCTGCCTGAAGTCGGGCTTCCCGAAGGTGCGTCAGCCGACGAATACCTGGCCAGACTGTGCTGGGAAGGTCTCAGCAAGCGGTATGAGAATCCAACTGAAGAGAGGAAGGAAAGACTCAGGTACGAACTCGACGTCATTGTAAAGACGCAGTTCGGGCAGTACTTCCTTGTTGTGTGGGACATTGTGGCTCATGCCAAGAAAGAGGGCATATTCTTCGGGGTCCGTGGAAGTGCAGCGGCGAGCCTGGTTCTGTATTGCCTCTCAATTACCGATATCGACCCTCTTGACTACGGACTCGTGTTCGAGCGGTTCCTCAACATCGAGCGCCGCGAGATGCCGGATATCGACCTCGATTTTCAGGATGACCGCCGGGAAGAGATGCTGGCGTACGTCAATGACAAGTATGGCACTGACCATGTGGCACAGATAATCACTTTTGGCACGATGGGTGCCAGGGGTTCACTTCGGGATGCGGGCAGAGCGCTGGGTATGGCGTATGGTCAGGTGGACGACGTGGTCAGGTTGATTCCGCAAGAGCTGTCTATCACTCTTGAGAAGGCACTCCTTGATAACCCCGAATTGCGTCAGTTGTATGACGACAATGATGATGTGCGGCGCCTCGTGGATTCTGCACGGCAGATAGAAGGGTTGTCCCGGCATGCCAGCACGCATGCGGCAGGCGTTGTTATCTCCCGCGATCCTCTCGTGTTGTACGCGCCTCTCCAACCCATCGGTAGGAACGGGCAGCAGGGAGTGATGACCCAGTACAACATGAAGAACATCGCCAAGCTGGGCTTGTTGAAGATGGACTTCCTCGGGCTGTCGAACCTGACCATTCTGGCAAAGGCACAGGATGTCATAGCGCGGCGACATAATGTGAACATCGATTTCGCGAGCCTTCCCCTGGATGACGTGAAGACGTTTGAGCTCCTTGCCTCCGGGGAGACCCGGGATATCTTCCAGCTGGAAAGCAAGGGTATGCGGCGCTACCTTCAGGAATTGAGGCCGTCGGTGTTTGCCGACATATCTGCAATGGTCGCACTGTACCGTCCTGGGCCGATGGAGCAGATAGACACCTTTATCAGAGCGAAGCAGGGCGTCATCGACGTTACCTTTCCGCATCCGGCGCTGGAACAGATTCTTGAGGAAACGTACGGCGTCATCATCTATCAGGAACAGGTGATGTTCATCGCGCGGATTCTCGGGGGTTACTCCATGGGCCAGGCGGACATCTTCCGCAAAGCCATGGGGAAGAAGATTCCAGAGGTGATGAGGGAACAGGCAAATACCTTCGTCGCTGGCGCGCTGGAGAATGGTATCGAGCCGGGTCTTGCCCGGGAGGTATTCGCTCTCATCGAGCCTTTTGCGGGTTATGCCTTCAATAAGGCGCACAGTGTGAGTTATGCACTGGTTGCCTATCGCTGTGCGTATCTGAAGGCCAACTACGCGATAGAGTACCTGACAGCCTATCTCAATACGTATTGGGACAACTCTGACAAGATAAACCTCGTGTGGGAAGAATGTCGCCGCATCGACATTCGGATACTGCCCCCGGACGTGAACCACAGTTCCCCCGAGTTTGAGATTGAGGAAACGGACGAAGGCCCCGCAATACGGTTTGGTCTCGCGTCGGTGAAGAACGTGGGGTACTCCGCGGTGGAGACGATAACGATAGCTCGTAGAGAAGGAGCGCCGTTCTCTTCAATAGAAGACTACTGTAGAAGGGCAGGCGCTCGCGGTGTGAATCGAAAGGTGCTTGAGAGTCTCATTCGTGTTGGCGCGTTCGATTGTCTTGGCTCGAGGGCTGGATTGCTGGCTTCTATCGACCGAATTGTTGCGCTCTCTCAGGCGGAGCAACGCAGTCGAGATTCGGGACAGACGTCCATGTTCGACATGATGCCTGATGCTCCGGTTGAGTCGGACGTCTGTATCGACACAGGTGTACCTGAGGTGTCGGCAAAAGACAAGATAGCCTGGGAGAAGGAACTCACCGGCGTGTTCTTCTCTCCGCATCCGATTGCACCCATTGCAGCAGAATTGGAGGGAATCATCACGGGGCCTTGTGCAAAACTGGGGCAGGAGTACATGGGCAAGGAAGTGGTGGTTGCGGGTCTGGTATCTACTGTGCGGCAATCGTATACGAGAGAAGGCAAGCCGTTTGTCGTGGCGGAGGTTGAGGATGAGTCGGGCAGTATAGAGGTTGCCGTATGGCCAAGGGTTCATGAGACCACCGCAGGGCTGTGGAATGAAGGCGCAGTCATAATCGTGAAAGGCCAGTTGAGGGGAAGGGGCGGCCAGTCCCAGCTGAGTTGCCAGAGTGCTCAACGTTATGTGCAATCTAACGGAAAGACACGCCAGAAAGCCAGTGTCAGCACGCACGTGCTCACCGTTGAACTGAGAGAGACGGGAGACTCGGAGGCTGACGTTACTCTTCTGTCCAGGTTGCTTGCCGTGCTCAAGGATCACAAGGGGGATGACCGCGTATGCCTCGTCATCCGAGACGTCAATGACGCAAGGACTGAGCTTGACATGCCGGACCTGCACGTTCGATGCGGTCCGGGACTTGAGCGGCGGCTCGGCGAGATACTGCCTGATGGTGCCTACACGATAGCGTGATGGATTGGAGGCACTCCTTCCAGTGAAAGGAGTCGCTGCTTCATCTCGATTCCACTTCTGAATCCCGTGAGACTTGAGTCTGCACCGACCACCCTGTGGCAGGGCACGATGATTGGCACGGGGTTCCTGTGCAGTGCCTGTCCCGCTGCTCGAGAGGCCTTCGGTTGTCCGGCCGTTGCAGCCACCCACCCGTAGCTTCTTGTTGTTCCGTAGGGGATGAGGCGTGTTGCTTCCCAGATGCGGGCCTGAAAAGCAGTCCACATGCTTTTGTCGACCTCATCGTCGAATGCAACCTGCTCACCGGACATATGGCGAACGAGGCGCTCGGGCAGAGTGCCGAATGCTGCAGCAGAGGTCTCTCTCATTTCATCATAAGAGTCTGCGAACGACCTGTGGACTGCGGCCACTGCTGCAGATTCGGACGAACGAGGCAGCACGACCAGTGAGACTTTCGCCCCGTGACGGGCGACTGCCATCCAGCCGAGTTCAGTCGCGAAGGACACGTATTCCAATGTCGTTCATTCCATATCAGGCTCTATCAGCCCGTAGTGCTTGTCCTTTCTGAGGTAGACGAGGTTTGCCTTGCCACTTTCCGAATTGACGAAGAGGAAGAAGTCGTGTCCCAGCAATTCCATCTGTTGTATGGCTTCGTCCAGGGCCATCGGCTTGAGCGTGAACTGCTTGGTCTTGACCACCCGGCGCACTTCCTGAACCGGAGTCTCCGATGTCTCTGGCAGAGGTTCCATGGTGCGAACCGATGACTTGCCCTTGTCGGAATGCTTTCCCTTGTAACGGGAGATACGGGTGGTGAGTGCGTCGACAACCTTGTCCACGGCCGTTGTTATGTCCTCGCCACGTTCCTGTGCGCGTATGAGTACGCCGTTGCTGTCCAACGTGACCTGGACGACAAACCGCTGGTCTGGCTGTCGGGCCCCTTCCTTGGATATCTCAATCTTGCCCTCAGCGATACTAGGCAGGTAGCGGTCCATCTTGCCTACGCGCTTCGTGGCGTAGTCCTTGATGGCGGGAGATACCGTCACATCGTTCTTGACAACAACCTTGAGTTCCATCTTGACCTCCCTTTCTATATCTCTTTCGCAACTGTCAGTCCCTGCACCTCGATAGCCCCTGCTCGACGCAGAGACTGGGCACATGATTCCAATGTGGCTCCTGTTGTACAGACATCGTCAACCACAAGAATCCGTTTACCAGAGATGAGTGGACTGTTGCAAGCGAAGGCGTCTGAGACATTCCGTTTCCGTTCTTCCATATTTGGGGTGCGCACCTGGCTGGTGCCTTCCTTGATTCTGGTCAGAGCGTCTGAACAGACGGGTATCTTCGTCCTCTTTTCAATCTCACGGGCGAGCAGCAGAGACTGATTGTATCCTCTCTGCCGGAGGCGCGCGGCATGGAGTGGCACGGGGACTATCATGTCGGGCTCGTATCCCGTTTCGTTGAGGCTTGCGACCATGTAGGCGGCCAACGTGGGGGCAAGCGCCCTCAGATTGTGATACTTGAGTTGGTGAATCGCCTTGCGTGCGATGCTGTCGAAGCGGAACGGTGAACGAATGGAATATATTGCGCCCGTTGTCCGTGCGCATACCGGACACAACATGCCGCTCGCCTGCGGAGTCCCGCAGCGAGGGCACAATGGGGGAACTATTCTATTGAGCCGGGACTCACAACTGGCGCACAGATATGAACCTGTCTTGCCACAGCCAACACACGACCGTGGGAACAGAACATCTAGCGCCCAGCCGACAATAGCGTCGAAGCGAAGCACACTGGCCTATGCCCGAGTTGTTCTAGTGCGTACGGGCGCGAAGCTCGCCGCTGAGAATAGGCTCGTTGAGATATATCTCGCCATTCCTGATTTTCAGGTTGAAACCACAGTCAGGGTTAGTGCATACCCACGCCTTGTAAGTGATTGGCGCACCTTGGCTTCCGAAGTCTGACAGTGGCACGAGGTCGCCATTGCCGCACTTCAGGCATTTCGGGAATGTAGTATTGTCCAAGGTAATCCTCCTCCCAAACCGGTAATCGCTAAACTATACCGCAAGACAGGTTTGCTCGCAAGCCAAAGCTGAATTCGGCCCTCATCCGCTAGACCCGCAGCGGAATGGAGCACAGGCATGTGTACATGGCACCCTGTGGCTTGAGATAGCTCTGCATGAGGCTCACGCCAGTCGCAACAAATGAGAGACCTGTCGGCTGTCGTTCGGAGAGTACCACCTGTCCAAGCTCACTTCTTGCCCGGGCTGCTGCTTCCGGCCTGACCCTGCCGAGCGTCAGGTGAGGGGTGAAAGGGCGACTCTCTCTGGGGAAGCCTAGTGCAGTGATGCTGGTGTCTATTCGCGAGGCGAGTTCTGACAACTTCTCCACCTCCCCGTCCAGTCCGGCCCATATGACTCTCGGTTGCGAGTTGCCGGGGAAGCTGCCAAGCGTGGTAATCTGAAGACGCAGAGGACCTGTTCCTGTGCACGCTGCGGTGACTGCCCTCTGCACTTCCTCGATCCTCGTAACGGGAAGTTGTCCAAGAAACTTGAGTGTCAGGTGGATTCCACTGACACCAACCCACTTCACGGGTGCGTACGAGTTCCTCTTCAGCCCGTCAATGATGACAGATAAGCCCTTCTTCAAGTCTGTTGGCAACTCTATCGCTACGAACGCCCGTATCTCATCCTCTTCGCTCACGCTGCCTTCTCCTCCAGCGACAGCAACCGGACGGCATTACCTGCCATGACCATGTCACGAGTCTCAGGCTTCATGATGGCCCCTGCCGCGTGGTCAACCGCACGTTTCTGGCGAATCAAGGGGTAGTCCGAACCGAACAGTATGCGGGTGGGGCCTGCCAGGTCATCCACTATGGAGAATATCCGCGGGTCATAGAGATATTGTGTCGCCGCCGTGTCGAAGTAAACGTTGTTGAGGGTCTCTCTGACCTCCGGCATCAGATGGTAGAAAGGAAGGCCTCCTCCCCAGTGTGCGCAAACCAGTGTGACTTGTGGAAATAGTCCCGCCAATGCGTACGCCTGCTCGGGTGTTATGGTTCCCTTGCCCGGATAGCGGTGACCCACCGGCTCGGACACGTGGGTGAGCAATATCATGTGTTGTGATATCGCTGCTTCGACCACAGGGTAGAGTAACGCGCTGTCAGTGAGGGAGAATCCCTGGATGTCGGGACGCAGTTCACCGATGCCACGTGCTCCGGAGGCGGCACACCTTTCCACTTCTTGAGATGCTTCGTCGGGCGATGCGGGTTGAATGGCGCAGAATGCGATGAGCCTGTCGGGGTGACGGCTGGCAGCCTCAAGGAGGTAGTCATTGGTGCGCACGCACATCTCATGGGTCGTCCACCCGATGTTGAGAATCACTGAAACGTCGATAGATGACTCATCCATGCTGGCGAGCAGGTCTTCGGCAGTCGATAGCGTAGCTTTCGGGTCCGAATAGAGGGTTGCGAACCCTGCGTCTATGGCGACGTAGTGTTCACGGTCATCGCGGACCCATTCCGGCATTATGTGCGTATGGAAATCGACAATCATCGTCCCTGCGGTGTCTTCCAGTCACGAAACACCGAGCTTCTCCTTGAGTTCCTTCAGATTCACCACATCTTCCCGATTGTAGGCGAGCAACGTTCTCAGCGCGGCCTCATCTTCCTCACGGGCATAGCGCCACCAGAGATTGACGGCATCCAATCCTGTGATTCCGGTCGTTACCCTGCCGATGTTCAGACATCGCTCTACAACTTTGAGTCCTCCGTAGAGCTTCTGTCGCCAGCAATCGTACATCAGGTCGCGATGCTCCATAAGGGACTCCAGCGCAATCTGTAGCTTGGCTTCGATGAAGGTAAGGTCAAACCGGGCACCGTTGTACGTGTAGAGGATCTCAATTCCTTCAAGAGCCTGAAGTACACTCTCCCTGCTTATGGCGTTTCCGACAAGCTGGATGAGTTCGAACCCCTGTGGAGTCTGCCTGTAGATGCCAATCACCGTGATACTACTCGTGAGTTGGCTGAGTCCCGTGGTCTCAATATCCAGATATGCTTCCATGTTCGAGCCTGCAGTCGGGGTGTGATGTCCTCAGGCGGTTGTTCCCCGTATCCTGTTCATCGTCCATCCCAGAATAAGAGCGCCAATGGCAGTGAGCAGGGTTATGGACAGGCTGAATACCCATCCGAAGTAAGCAATCATGGCAGGAAGGAGGAAAGGCTTGATTGCCCGGCCAAACAGGAATACCGATATCTGCCCGGCACCTCCTCCGTGTTTGTGGACGGTCCCGAGCAGTGGGTACCACGCATAGGCGGGGCCGACTGAGGCTATTCCTGCGAGCAGTGAGAGTAGAGAGCCCTTAAGCCCCGAATCCTTGCCTATGAGTGCACTGACTTGTTTTGGTTTCAGAAACAGGTTGGTGAGAACAAGCGCTGCGAACACCAGTGACAGAGGCACGATGAGTGCTTTCAGCACCGCGAGGGTGAGCGCAAGGGCCTCTTTGCCTGTACTGGGAAACACGACAAGGACAAGAGCATAGATTGCTGCCACGATGCCGAAGAAGATGAGTCCTCCCCTTCTGGTTGAACTGCCTTTCGTGCCTTGTCTTGATTCGTTCTTCACTATGCTATTCCACCGAATGCCGAGACGACAACTGCAGTAAGCAGTCCGATGATGATTGCGAGAATGAAAGAGAGAGAATTGCGCAGGACGGCGAATCGGTTTCCAAGGGTCATTGCCTCGGCTGGAAGCTGCGCAATCCCCACCGTGACCCAGCTTACGATAAACGCTGCTATCGCGAACAGACTGACTCCATCGGCGAGCAGTTGCTCAGATATCACATAACTGTTCACGGGGTTTCCTGCGAGTATACTGCCGATAGCCGCACCTGTCAGTGCGTCGGCGAGGGGATGCCCCCGGAACACGCTTCCCAGTACGGAAGGCGGCAATGCGGCTCTCAGAAGGCCTATCAGCAGCACAACTCCGCACAGAATGGGCAGCAGCGACTTGAATTGCATGGCTGCCTTGCGGACTGCCTGGAGCAGTTCGGCGCGGTCCGGCCGACCTGCATGTTGTCTTTCTCTTCCGTTCTGACTCATGTGCTCTCCACTGTCTTCCTCAGGGAGGGGTGCGAGGTGGTTCAGTATGCTCCGTTGCGGGGTCAGACGAGTGAGTGTACTATAGGCGGGCCCGCTTCGTCACATGGCAGGAAGTGAGTGTGCTGAAATGCTTCCGATAGACTATCGCTACTGCCCGGAATGCAGCACCCCCCTCTCCGAGGGGATGGTGGATGGCCGCCTTCGGAAGTACTGCACTCAGTGTCATTTCGTTCGTTATGAGAATCCTCTCCCCGTTGTCGTCGCCCTTGCCCAGAAGGACGGCCGGTTCCTGCTTATTCGCCGTGCAATCCCTCCAAAGAAAGGCTACTGGGGTTTTCCTTCAGGGTTCGTTGAGAGTGGAGAGACGCCGGAGGAGGCGTGCCTTCGCGAACTGGAGGAAGAGGCCGGAGTCTCCGGCGAGATTCAGAGACTTCTTCGTGTTGGCAGGCTTGAAGACACGGAATTGTATGGAGACATGCTGGTGGTGACCTATCTGGTCAGGGTGACATCGGACACGCCTGTGGCTGAGAGTGATGAGGTGGATGAAGTCCGCTACTACAGTGCGAGTGAACTGCCTTCGTATCTGGCCAGGTCTCTTCGTGACGTTATCGAAGAAGTCGGCGGGACGTCCTAGTCGCCCTCAATCATCCTCAGGAACTCGTCCTCACTGATAACCCGGATGCCCAGCTTCGTTGCTCGCGCTGCCTTTGAGCCGGGTTCATCGCCCACAACAACGTAGGTCACCTTTCTGCTCACGTCCGGTGCAGCCTTTCCTCCGAGTTGTGCCACTCGTGCTTCTGCCTCGGGGCGCGTGTACTTCTCCATTCTTCCCGTGAAGACGAAGGTGATGCCATCCAGTCGGCGCTGACCTGTGGATGTTTCGGTGGTCGATTCGAGTGTGACGCCTGCCGTGCGAAGCTTCTCAATTATCTCCCTGTTGCGTGGTAACTGGAAGAATGCGACGATGCTCTCCGCTATCTTTGGCCCGATTGACGGAATCGCTGCCAGTTCCTCTACGGAAGTCGCGCCTAGTGCATCGATGCTGCTGTAGCGCCCGGCCAGCAGTTCACCGTACTCCCGCCCAACGTGTGGTATCCCCAGTGCGAATATGAGTCTGCCCAGGGGGCGCTGTTTGCTGCCTTCTATGGAGGCAAGTACGTTGGTCGCGCTCTTTTCGCCCATGTGATTGAGGAGCATGAGCTCTGCGCTAGTGAGCGAATAGAGGTCTCCCGCGTCTCCAACCCTTTCTGCTTTGAACAGGGCCTCGCACAGCTTCTCTCCCACCTTCTTCATATCCATGGCGTCGCGGCTCACGAAGTGCTTGATTCTCTCGAGCGCCTGGGCGGGACAGGCGGCATTCACGCACCTGTGCTGCGCCTCACCCTCAGGCTTGATGACCTCGAAGTGACACTCGGGGCATAGTGAGGGCATGTGGTAGACCTGTTCTGCTCCTGTACGAAGACTGAGAACCGGCCCGACAATCTCAGGAATGACATCACCTGCACGTTGCACAATCACGGTGTCACCGATGCGGATGTCCTTCCTGTGGATGTCCTCCTCGTTGTGAAGGGTTGCCTGGCTTATGGTGACACCGCCAATCTGCACCGGCGTAAGCACCGCGGTGGGATTCAGAGTGCCGGTTCTGCCGACACTCACGTCAATCCTCTCGAGTTTAGTCGTGCCCTGTACTGCCGGGAACTTGTAGGCGATGGCCCAGCGAGGCTCCCTGCCGATAGCGCCAAGTTCGCTCTGCATCTGCAGGGAGTTGACCTTGACGACCATTCCATCGGCCTCAAATTGCCAGTCCTTGTGTTCGGTGACCCACCTGTCGTACACGTTCTGTGACTCTGCGAGCGTGTGTGTGAGTGTGATGAGAGGGTTGGTCTTGAATCCCATAGAGTTCAACCACTTCATGACGTCCCAGTGGGTTCCGGGAATGATGGCTCCCTCTGCCCATCCAAGGCTGTAGACGAAGATGTCGAGAGGGCGGGTTGACGTGATGGCAGGGTCAAGCTGGCGGACCGAACCCGCCGCCGCATTTCTGGGGTTGGCAAAGGGTGGGATTCCCTCTTGCAGTCGTCTCTCGTTCAACTGCTTGAAGCCAGTCTTGGGAAGGTATATCTCGCCTCTTACCTCGAATCGCGGAGGGGCGTCTCCAGGTACTGAAAGAGGAATACTCCTGATTGTCCTGACGTTCTGAGTGATGTCTTCCCCCCGGTAGCCGTCACCCCGCGTTGCTCCTGTGGTTAGAAGCCGGTTCTCATAGGTCAAGGCAACCGCAAGTCCGTCAATCTTGGGCTCACAGACCATGTCGAAGTCCTGGTCACCGAGAAGCCCCGACGTTCTCTGCCACCACGCGGCAAGGTTGTCAGCCGAGAAGGCGTTCGCCATGCTGAGCAGTGGAATCGAGTGCTGGACTACCCCGAAGGCCTCGACGGGGGCTGCACCGACTCGCTGTGTAGGGGAGTCAGGGGTTGTGAGCTGAGGATACTCCTGCTCAAGCGCCTTCAACTCGGCGAGCATGGAGTCATAGTCCTGGTCACTTATCTCGGGGCTGTCGAGAACGTGATAGCGATAGTTGTGATGATTGAGAGCCTTCCGAAGGAAGTCTGTCCTCTCTCTTGCGCGCGGGAGGTCGTCCATAGTCTTTGCCTTTGCGCGGAGTATACCATTTGCAGTCTGATGCAGCTTCGCCACATATTGTGTTCACTTTCTGGTACAATCGAAACAGAGGGTGTTTCTACGCGGGTCTCCCTGATTCTTTCCTGCTCTCTTGTGAGGGAACATGGAGCGAAGTTTCTATCTGCTGGACGTGTTTGCCGAAGGCGTCTACTCTGGCAATCAACTGGCCGTATTCAGAAATGCTGCATCTATTGTGGATGAAGATAGACGTCGCCTTGCACGCGAAGTTCACTTCTCCGAGACGGCCTTCATCCTGTCGGACGTGCCGCGCAACGGCAGCTATGACGTCCGTGTCTTTACCCCCACGGGTGAGGTTCCGTTCTCAGGTCATGCCGTCCTTGGCGCCGCGTACGTACTGCAGACGGAATTGATTTGTGAACCGCTCAGCACCATGTCAGTCAACCTCGTGGGAGGTCCTGTGCAGGTGAGCTTCACGTACCACTACAATGATGTGGATGAAGTGTGGGTCAATCACATGCAGCCATCCTTTGGGGAAGTGCTGGACAAAGAAATGATAGCGTCTGTCCTCGGCCTCACTGTGGAGGACATAGTTGACGGCTGTCCCGTGCAGGAGGTCTCAACGGGGCTCCCCTTCATCATGGTGCCGCTCCGTTCCCTTGACGCAATTCATCGGGCCTGTGTGGTGGCGGAGAAGTATGGACGGCTGATGGAGCAGCAATGGGCCCAATCGCTGTACATATTCGCAGGGGAAACCTATGACCCTGACAACGATTTCAACGTGCGCATGTTTGCAGACTGCTATGGCATAGCTGAGGACCCTGCTACCGGCGCAGGGGCTGGCTGTCTGGCGGCTTACGCCTTGCAGTACCTGAGGAGTGATAGCCCCAGTCTTCACCTTCGCATCGAACAGGGGTATGAGATACGGCGCCCATCAATCCTCTTCGCACGTGCAAGGCACGAGGGAGACCACGCTCGGGTGTCAGTGGGTGGGCGAGTTGGGTTGGTTGCCCGCGGCAGTTTTGTCTAGCTGAAGCCCTTCACCTGTCCTTCTTGCACGACAGTGCCTGCGTTCCTATGATGTGGCCCTTTCATGTGGATGGTCTGTCGTCTCCGAGATTGAATCACTCTCCATCATTGAGGGGATGTGGCCACAAGTCGCTGCAATCGTGAATGGTATACTAGCTGTGGAGGAGACATCGACAACGAGAGTAGTTGTTTCAAGATACTGCATGAACGCAGTGGCCATGGGGCAAGAGTCGGTGAGTTGCGGACCGGGCATGGCTGTGTGCAGACCCCTGTGTTCATGCCTGTGGGAAGCCAGGCGACGGTCAAGTCATTAGCACCGGGTGATCTGCGGGGCATTGGTTCTGACATAATCCTCTGCAATGCCTATCACCTCTATCTCCGCCCTGGGGTGGAGATTGTGGAGGAGGCAGGTGGACTGCACGGCTTCATGGCCTGGGACAGGGCGATACTGACCGACAGCGGCGGGTTCCAGGTGTTCAGCCTCGCGCCGCTTCGTCAGATTGATGACGACGGTGTCACGTTCCGCTCTCATATCGATGGAAGTGAACACAGGCTTACGCCGGAGAAAGCTATCCTGAATCAGGAAGGGCTGGGCGCTGATATCATCATGGTGTTGGATGACGTGCCCTCTGGAACAGCTGACGGTCCGAGAGTGTTGGAGGCCGTAGAACGGACGCATCGGTGGGCGGAACGTTGTCTTGCCGCACAGCGTCGTTCCAACCAGCTGTTGTTCGCCATCGTCCAGGGCGGTCGCGACCTGGATCTGCGGAGGTTGTCAGCACGGACACTGTCATCTTTGGACTTTCCTGGATACGCAATCGGCGGTTTGAGCGTTGGTGAATCGAAAGCATCAATGTACTCGGTTCTTGAAGAGACCGTTCCCCTCCTGCCTTCCGGTCGCCCTCGATACCTCATGGGTGTGGGGTCTCCGGAGGATCTTGTTGAGGGTGTCTGGTACGGAGTGGACATGTTCGATTGCGTGTTGCCCACGAGAGTGGCACGAAATGGAGCCGTGTACACCCGTGACGGGCGACGCAATGTCCGCCACGCAGATTTCAAGCACCAGTTCGGGCCGCTTGACCCTGAATGCGATTGCTACACGTGCCGGACGTTTTCGGCCGCGTACGTCCATCACCTCTTCAAGTGTGAGGAACTTCTTGCGTATCGACTGGCGACCATTCATAACCTGAGATTCATGCATCGGCTGATGGGGGACATGAGGGAAGCCATTTCTCAGGGCACCTTCGCGGCGTTTCGAGATGAGTTTCACGCACGTTACAGACCTACGGACGAAACAGTGAGGTTGGCGCAGCGCCGCCGCCATCGGGTCACGAGCACGTGGCAAGCAGATGATAGTGAGCGGTAGCCGGGGTGACGGGGAGCGCTAGTGGACAGCATCTTCGCGCTGAACAACGTCCTCTGGCTTGTGTTTGTGCTCGTTGACCTCATATTGGCCGTTGTTGTATTCCGGTTCTTCGGCAAGCAAGGTCTTTACATCCTCATCGTCGCATCTGTCATTGTGGCGAACATCCAGGTAACGAAGACGATATTGCTGTTCGGGTTCACCGCGACTCTGGGCAATGTGCTCTACGGCAGTACGTTCTTTGCAACGGATATTCTGAGTGAGCTATACGGAAAGCGGCAGGCACGGCGTGCCGTCTGGCTTGGGTTCGTGGCCATGGGGTTGGTCGTGGTCTGGATGCAGTTTGGCCTTGCGTTCGTACCTGGCCCTGATGACCTCGCCAGCGATGCATTGGCTACCATCTTTGGCATGATGCCTCGTGTCGCGGCGGGCAGTCTGATTGCGTATCTCGCGTCTCAGCATCATGACGTCTCAGCCTTCCATTTCTGGAAAGCCAGAACGCAAGGCCGGCATCTCTGGCTTCGGAATTGTGCTTCCACTATGGTGTCTCAGGCCATTGATTCCGTGCTGTTCTGCTTCATTGCGCTGTGGGGACTGTACGACACGGGTACGTGGCTCGAGATACTCGTGACGACCTACGCATTGAAATGGCTGGTGGCGTTGCTGGATACGCCGTTCATCTACCTTGCTGTAAGGTTGCATCGTCAGGGCTTGATACAGGGTGCGGACAGCCTCGATGGGTAGATACGGTCTGGCCACGCAGAATCTCTTTCCCCTGCTGAAATGAGACGTCAATTGCTGTCCCTGTGCGCCTTTGCACCGTGTCCAGTGGGAGACAAATGGGCGGGCGAGTGTAGATAGGCGCACTGAACTCTTGCACCTCTCGCATTGGCTGGATATAGTGGCGAGGGGGGCTCTCCGTGTTCGTGGTGCTTGTATGTGTTGGGGCCAACGTGATGAGGCGCTGCCAATGAATTGGAAGCTGGCGCGCCATGGTCGTGGTGAGGTAGGTGAATGCTGGTTGGAGTCCCGCAGCCGGTTGTGCTCGTGCACTTCCTGGAGGTTGGACGGTCAGACTGGCCTGGCCGCTGATGTTTGCATGACGTGGAGGAAGCGGATTGACCCGGGGGATACCGGTTGGTTGGTAGATTTCCTGAGGGGGTAGCGCAATGAAGGTGTTCACCGTTGAAGGCATGAGGGAACTCGACAGGCGCGCGACTGAGGAGTTCGGGCTCTCACCAGATATTCTCATGGAGAATGCGGGGATAGCCGTCTACGAAGTAGCGAAGGCGGAATTTGGCATCTCCGGAAGGCGCTTCACCGTGCTGTGCGGTGGGGGGAACAACGGGGGCGACGGACTTGTGGCTGCTCGCAAGCTGAATTCGATGGGTGCTGACGTGAGAGTCTACCTGCTTGCTGCTGAGGACTCTCTGCGAGGGCCTGTGCGCCGCAATTGCGATGCCGTGGTGAAGGCGGGCATTCTTCTTGAACAGCTTTCCGCAGGAGATGACCTGTATCTGGGAAGACAGCATGACGTTATTATCGATGCGATATTCGGGACGGGTCTGTCTCGTGGTCCTGAAGGTTTGTACAGAGAGATAATCGAATGCGTGAATGCGTCGGACTCTCCTGTTCTTAGTGTCGATATTCCTTCTGGTGTCAATGGAAATACGGGAAGAGTAGAGAGCGTTGCAGTCCGTGCGACATGTACGGTTACGTTTGGAGCCCCGAAACAGGGGAATCTCTTGCCGCCCGGACGTGAGCTGTCCGGGAAACTCTTTGTGTCTCGCATTTCCTTTCCTCCTCCATTGTATGGGGGCGCATCTGACGTGGTTGCGAATCGCCTCAGTCCGTTGCCACCACGCCCTGTTGAGTGTCATAAGGGTGATTTCGGTGATGTGCTGTTTGTTTCCGGTACTCGCACCTATATGGGGGCGCCGTTCTTCACATCGATGTCCTTCATGAAGGCCGGCGGGGGCTATGCCCGACTCGCAACCCCATCTTCAATCTCACCATTGCTGTTCATGCGCGCAAGTGAAGCCGTGATGGTGCCCCTGCGGGAGACCGTGGATGGTAACATTGCCCTGTCGAACCTTGATGACTTGCGGACGCTGAGCACGAGGGCGGACATGGTCGTTGTTGGTCCGGGAGTGTCTCTCAACGCGGAGAGTCAGGAACTTGTGCGACAGCTTGTGTCGCAGATTGCCGTTCCCGTTCTTATCGACGGTGATGGCCTCACGGCGGTGGCGGAAGATGTGGCGGGGGTGGCTGGACGGGATGCGCCTACTATCCTCACGCCTCATGTTGGCGAGATGGCGCGCCTTCTGGGCACGTCCACGGAAGAAATAGAGAAGGATAGAATCGAGGCGGTACGTGAGGCGGCAAAGCGTTTCAACGCGGTGGTATTGTTGAAAGGTTCGAGTACTCTTGTCTCCGGGCCGGAAGGCTTGGTGTCAGTGAACCTCAGCGGTAATCCCGGCATGGCAACGGCAGGGAGTGGAGATGTACTGTCGGGGACGATTGCCGCCGTACAGAGTCTTGGACTTGGTGTGCGGGAGGCTGCTGAAGTGGGAGCATTCATACACGGACTTGCCGGTGACCTCGCTGCCGCAGTGAAGGGGCAGGATGGCGTGATTGCTAGTGACATGATGGAATACCTTTCGTCGGCAATCGACCAATATAGGGAAAGATTTGATGAGATGCGACGCAACTTCTATGGTCGATTGGTCGTTATATAGCAAAGAGTCAATGTTGATGATTGCAGCATGCCTTGTCCGGAGACGCGTTGCAGGATGGTGTGCAGGATTCGAGTTCTGGGTTCTGTCCTGGCAAGCGCCTGTGGTCTGGCGCGAAGGTGGATTTGGGTGCCTGTCGCTCGTACGTTGACATTCGTGAAGGAGGGAACTAGAATAACGATATGAAGCTGCTGGTGATAGGCTTGGGACAATGTGGTGGGCGGATTGCGGATAGATTCGCCCGCTTGAACAAGAGAGGACATGCGCTCCGTGGAATGGATACCCTTGCCGGAGTGTTTGCAATCAACACAGATGTGACGGACCTCAGTGGTCTGCGGACCATCAAGCCTGATTACAGGCACCGCATTCTGATTGGCGCTCAGCGCACGAACGGTCACGGTGTGGGCAAGATCAGCGAGTTGGGAGCAGAGATAGCGAACGAGGATGTCGACAAAGTAATCGATGCCATTCGTTCCGCTCCGGGCTTCTATGAAACGGATGCGTTCCTGCTCTGCGCCGGTGCTGCCGGCGGTACTGGTTCGGGTTCAATCGGCGTGTTGACGAAGCATCTCAAGGAGCGATACATCGGGAAGCCGGTGTACAACGTTGTGGTGCTGCCTTTCCGTCAGGAAGAGACGACCGAAACGAGGACTATCTACAATACGGCGACATGTCTGAAGTCGACGTATCTTGTTGCTGATGCCGTGTTCCTGATTGATAATCAGCGCTATGTGAGGAAGGACGCCCCTGCTCAGAACAACCTCAACACAATCAATGCGAAGGTGGCTGAACCCTTCTATAATGTGTTGTGCGCAGGGGAGGAAACCAACCAACAGTTCGTTGGAGCGAAGACACTTGATGCCGGAGACATCATTCAGACTCTGGCAGGGTGGACGGTCATTGGTGGTGGCATGTCACGCTTGGAGCGGAGACTGCCTTTCTGCGGTCCAAAACGCGATTTCCGTGACAAGATGATGGAGACGAGTCGGGCTTCGCACGCCATGGACCAGGCCATTAGTGAACTGTCCATGACTATAGACCCGACGGATGCAGGAAGGGCGCTCTATCTGCTGACGGCTCCTGCTCGTGAGATGAGCATGGATGTCATGAAGCAGTTGGGTGACAACCTGAAGAACCTTGCACCAAACGCACTCATCCGTAGCGGTGACTACCCTCGTGACAGCAAGCAGGTTGATGTGACGCTCGTGATGTCGGAGATTGGCAATGTGCGGAAGATAACCGACTACTTCACCAAGGCAATCGACCTTATCTCTGTCATGAAGGCGAAGCGTGGACTTGGCTACCAGTCGAGGAAACTCGAAGAGTCATTCGACGAGATTCCTGTACTACTGTAGCTGCTGTTCTTGAAGAATGTAATGAAGCTGCCCCCTGCTTTTTGGAAGCAAGGGGCAGCTCTTTGTGTCCATTGACTGGGATTGTCTTTGGACCGCTGCTTATCTGCGGGCCTTGGTGAAGACCGTCCACGTGCGGGCCATCGCCTCCGCATGGGCAACCCTGGCCTTCTTCTCGGCTTCGTCTCTTTCCTTCAGCGCTTGTGTGGAGGCTTCATCAAAGGACTTCTTCGCTGAAACCACGCTGTCTTCGTGCGCCTTGCGCAGTTGAGCGAGGCTTTCCTCGAAGACGCGCTGACTCTGCGCGGTGCCGTCGTCAAGGGCTTTCTTCGCCTGCGCGATAGTGGTGTCGTAATGCTTCCTTGCCTGAGCTATCGCATCGACGGAGGCATGGCGGGCACGGTCGAGGGAATCAGAGTAGGCCTTCTCTGCCTTGTGTTCCTGGTCCTTGTAGGCGTTCTCAAGTTGGCGTTCCGCTTCAACATACGCAACGTACGCGGCAACCGCGCGTTGTTGAGTCTCATCCAGAAAATCCATGGTTGGCTCGGCCGGTTTCGCAGCCTGCGTTGTGTTGTTGGCCTGTGCGGTGTCATCAGCCTGCGTTGTGGTCTCTTTCTGCTTGACCGGTGCTTCTTCCACGTTTGCCATTAGTGAAGCCCTCCTTTGTAGTTGAGTCTCTATTGCTGTCTGATGCGAGCACGCGTGACGCACCGGAACGTAGTGGGCATGGTGAAATGAATGCCACTAATCATAGTCGTCGTCTTTCTGGGCTTCAAGGGGTTTGTCTTTGTCCGTTGCGTACATCTTGGCCAGGAATTTGAGCCTCGATTCTATGTCCCTCTTGGGCTCACGGGACCGGAGAGGTTGTCTTGACTCGTCCAGATCGACGCGGCTGAGAGCATCTTCAAAGAGCTGTGAGGAAGGGGTTTCAAGCGGTTCCGGAGCCTCCTGGCTTAGCTTCTCTGCTCCTGCGACCGCATCCTCAAAAATACGTGCGGAGGCGCGCACTGCTTTGCGCGCGGCCTTGTTCGTCTCTTCAGCCTTCCTGAGTGCTTCCTGTAGAATCTTCACGGATGCGACGACCGTGTCTCGTGCGGCCGTAACGGACGACTCCGTGGCTTCCCTGACGACTCGTTTGGACTCTTCCGCCACTCGCACTGTCTCACGTTCGGTCTGCTCTGAGCGGCGAATCGCCTCGGCTGCCAGTCTCTGGGCCTCCTCCGCGGCTTCGGTCGCGAGCTTTCCAATCTCCTCCGTGCGGCTGGATGCCTCCTCCGTAGCTTTCATGGCATCCTCGGCCAGCCGCGTTGCGGCGGAACTGACCTGTTCGGTTCTTCTTATTGCCTCGCGTGATGCGCGTTCGGCTTCCTCTGCCTTGCCCATTGCTTCCTGAGAGGCGCGGGTGGCCGATTCTATTGCTTCGTTGCTCTCCCTCACGGAAGCCTCAATTCGAGCGAGCGCTTCCTGAGAGGCCCTGATTTGCTTGTTTGCCTCTCGCTGGCTGAGCTTGCCTGCCTCATCTGCACGCCGCAGTGCTGCTTCAAAAGCGCGGTTTGACTGCTCTGATGCTGCGTTGGATGCCGCGATGGCTTCCTCGGCGCGTGCGCGCGCCTCCTCAAATGCGGCTGAGGAAAGTGCGGCTGAATCGGAGGCTGATTGAAAGACTCGCTCGGCGCGGGCCACCGCTTTCTCTGATGCTTTCTGCGCGTCTCTTGATGCCTTCTCAGAGGAGCGCGCTACACGCTCCGCAGCGTTCTGTGCCTCTTGTGATGCTCTGACGGACTCTTCGGCGGCACGTATCGCCTGGTCGCGTTGACTCTCTGCTTGAATCACGGATTGACGGGATGCCTGGCGGGCTTCTTCGGCTTTCTGCTGCGCTGCCTGTGCAGTCTTCTCCACCTGGGTGAAGAGTCTCTGTGAAGAACTGAGGGATTCCTCCACCGACTTGACCGCTTGGTTCACGAGTTGCTCAAGCCGTGCAACTGACTCATGAAATGACCGTGCGTTGTTCTGCGCGGCGGCGGTTGATGATTGGAGAGCAGCCTCGGCAGTATCGATGGCTGATTGGGCCATGCCTGTCGTCTTCTCGGAAGACTGTGCGGCCTTGTGGCTTAGCTGAGACGCCCTTTCCACTGCTTCTTCGGCTAGCCTTCTTGCCTCATCCGCAGAAGCACTTGCCTCGCGCCCGATGTTCTCAAGGCGCGTGATGGCGTTCTCTGATGCCTTGCGTGACTGTTCTGCTGCATGTCGCGCAGCCAGGTTCATCTGCTCGGCTCGTGCCACAGCCTCTTGGAAGGAAGGTGACTCGTTGTCCATTTATCTGTTGCCTTTCCACCAATGCTCGCCCGAACAGGGACTACAACTGCGAGCACCAAGCGGTATTGTAGTAGTGCAGTTCTCTATTTTCAACGAAATAGCGGCAGCATTCGATTATGCAGAGCGGGCAGACGCCGGCGAATCTCTTCCAATTCGGCAAGGTCCAACTGGGCGCTGACAACGCATTCTCCGCTCTGTGGCGCACGGGCGAGTACTCTTCCCCACGGGTCAACAATCATGCTGTTGCCATAGGTGGGTATTTCTCCTCCTCCTATTCCTGCCTGCCCTGGTGCCATGACGAAGCACTGGTTCTCAATGGCCCGTGCCCTCACCAGTGTTTCCCAGTGTGCCTCTCCGGTTGCGGCGGTGAATGATGCCGGAATGAAGATGAGGTCAGCTCCGACATCTGCTATCTGGCGATACAGTTCCGGGAACCTGACGTCGTAACAGATGGTGAGCCCAACCTTCATGCCCGCCGCCTCGCTGGTTACGATGTCTGCTCCGGGTGTGTAGCGGTTGGACTCCGCGACTGACTTGTCGCCGATGGTGATGTTGAAGAGATGTATCTTGCGGTAGACCGCCGCGATTGTGCCGTCGGGGTCAATGAGTACGGACGTGTTGTATGGCATCATGGTGGTGCCGTTCGTTTCGTGAACGCTCCCTGCCAGTATCCACACACGCCGCTCCTCTGCAAGTGAAATGAGTGGCTCAAGCGCGGAGCCCGGAAGTGGTTCGGCAACGGATGGTATGCGGGACGCTTCGCCCCTGTAGTCAAACGTCTCGGGTAGGGCCACGAGCGTCGCGCCTTCGTCACAGGCCTGGTTCACAAGTGCGACAGCTCGTTGGATATTGCGTTGTTTATCAGAACCGCTCTCGGTTTGAGCAATGGCCACACTGATTCTTGCCCTGTCTGCCATTCGTATCGTGTTCCTTTCAATGGTTCTCTCAAGGTGGACGAACCAAGCCGCATGATGGAGAGTCGCTCTGTGGCGGAAGCTGGTTCTGGCCCTTCAATGATAGCATGGACGGTCGTGGCTGCGTGGTTCTGGAAGGTATGGGAGGCTGTGCAGAGTGTGAGGGACTGCGAGGAGAGAATGAACAGACGCGGCGAGACGCCGCGTCTGTTCATGTGCTACTACCTGATCATGTGGCCGGGCAGCCAGGTGACAATCGCAGGGAAGGCTGCCATCAGCGCGAGGGCAATGGCAATTATTCCGATATACGGGACAGCTCCCCTGATGATATGGCCTGTGTCGATGCCTTGTTCAGGAGTGGTTACCGCCTTGAGGAAGAATATGGCGTAGGCGAATGGCGGACTGATGAATGACATCTGCAGGTTCACGATAATCATCATTGAGAACCACAGTGGGTCAAAACCTACAGCCGAGGCAATGGGAGTTACTATGGGAATCATGATCAATACGATGCCCATCCAATCGATCAGCATACCAAGCACGAAGATGATGAACATGATGACCAGCAGTGCTCCCCATTTGCCGCCCGGGGTTGCAAGGACGAACGCGTTGACGACGTCGCCGCAACCGAGGCCCAGGAATATGCTGGTGAAGAAGGTGGCTCCTACCACCACGATGAATACCATGCTGAAGGTGCCCGCAGTGGCGAAACACGTCTCCTTGATGACGCGGAAATTGAGTCTCCTGTATGCGGCGACCATGATGGTTGCCGCGAGGGCACCCACGGCGGCTGCCTCTGTGGGTGCTGCGATGCCCAGGAATATACTTCCGAGCACTGCAAGAATCAGAATCACTGTTGGTAGCAGGCCAGTGACCAGTAGATACAGCTTACGGCGCATCGGGACGTTGCGCTCTTCAGGTGGAAGGACGGGCGCTTCCAGAGGCCTCAGCTTACACCTGACGAGGATATACGCCGTGTAGAGACCGGACAGAAGGAAGCCCGCAGGAAACGCGGCCATGAACAACTGTCCGACCGAGATATTGGCCATTGGTCCGTAGAAGATAAGCATGATGCTCGGCGGGATGAGAATGCCGAGTGAGCCACCGGCGCAGCATGCTCCTGTCGATAGTTCTTTCGAGTAGCCGCGTTGCAGCATTGATGGGAGAGCGATGAGACCGAGCATGGTGACTGACGCAGCGATAACACCAACTGTCGCCGCAAGTATCGTGCCGAACCAGATGGTGGCAACTGCCAGTCCACCTCGTACCCCGCCCAACCACAAATACAGCGTGTCGAAGAGTTGTTTCGATACCCCTGACTTCTCCACCATGATGCCCATGAATATGAACAGTGGCACGGCGAGGAAGGTGTAGTTGGAGGTAACGCCGAACAGCCGGTCATAGAAGAGCGAGAAGATGGCCGGACCGAAGAACAGGACACCCGAGATGAGAGCGACGCCACCCAGCGCAAGACCAAGTGGGAAGCCGCTGCCAACAAGGAGGATCAGGAGAGTGATCATGACGACGGTAATGATTTCGGGACTTGCGTCAATCATTGTTCCTCTCCTTTCCTGAGGCTGGCCAGGTCCTTGATGACCCAGACGAGTGTTGCAAGAACCCACATGATGAGTGCTGCAACCATCATCCAGCGATACGGCCACATTTGCGGCCGCCAGAAACCTACCTCAGAGAACTCATGGTTTGTGAATGAATAGATGGCCCTCGGGATGGCCCTCTGTATGAGCATGACGTAAAGGGGAAAGAAAAGAACTATGTTGAGCACGGAATCGACGATTACCTTTACCTTCCGGGAATAGCGGGTGTAGAAGATGTCGACTCTCACCTGCTCTCGTCGTGTCGTAACCCACGCCATGCCCAGCAGCATGATTGACCCACCAATCATGTAGGCCATGTCGAACGCCCACACGGTGGGTTTGCTGAAGAGATAGCGCATGAACGTATCGAATGTGAGCGCAAGAATGAGACCGATCAGGAGCCATGCGACACCCTTGCCGATCCAGATGCTCAACTTGTCCACCAAGTCGAATAGCGGCTTTAAGACTTTCACTGGCATCAATCCTCTGTTTCGAGAATGTAGTGAGAAGGCGCATGGATGAGGCCTCCCAAGGGAAGCCTCATCCATGCGTTAAGAGTTCTATTTGTATCTAGGGAGTCATCAGGTCAGGGTCAGGCTGTGCGAAGTCCTTGAAGATACGGAAGTTCTTGTCGAAATCCGTCTGGGACTGGTAGACCTTGGCGAAGAACTCGTCTTCAAGTGCCAGCTCTGCGTACTTCTCGTGCGCGAGTTTGGTGATGGCAATCTGCACATCATCAGGCAGTTTCACGAATTCGGTGCCGTAGTCTTTGAGGGCTCGAATGGCGACGGTGTCAGCGCCGTCCACGAGTGCCCACGAGCGGAGGAGGGATGCATCACAAGAGTATGCGAAGATCGACTGCATGTCCGCTGGAAGTGCATTCCAGACGTCCTTGTTTATCAGAACTTCGAACGCTGCCTGTGGCGCGTGGATGCCAGGGCCATGCACGTAGGCGCCAAGCTCATGGAATCCTGCGCTGAAGTCAACACCAGGGGTGCTGAACTCGAAGGCGTCGATGACACCGCGCTGCAGGGCCTCGTAGACCTCGCCGCCGGGCATGGTTACGACTGAAGCACCGGCCTCATTGAGCATCTCGCCCCAAATACCGGCAGTCCTGAACTTCATGCCCTCAAAGCTGTCCATGCCGGTCACTGGCTCTGCGAACCAACCGAACAGTTCTGCAGAAGTCATGCCGCCCATGAATGCCTTGACGTTCAGGCCCTTGCGGTCATACATCTCCTGGTGCAGGGCGGCTCCGCCACCCTCGTGGTACCAGACGATGAATTCCCACGGGTCTGTGCCTGCAGGATACAGGTTGTACAGGTCACCGGCGAAGCCAATCTCGCTGGTGTGGTAGTGAGAACCGGTGTAGGTGGCGTCCAGTACGCCCTCATGAACCGCGCGCATTTCCTTGAGCGAGTCCACGACTGCGCCGCCGGCGTTCATGGTCGCATCGAAGCGGCCGCCGGACATCTCGTTCAGAGACATGGCCCAGTTGTTACCGGCCTGATACATAATGAAACCGGTTGGGAAGGGGGTCTGCATTCTGAGTTCGACGGTCTCACCCTCGGGGGCAGAAGGAGTGGGTGCTTCCTCTTCTTCTTCCTCTGGAGTGGTGCCTTCGCCCTCTTCGGCGGGTGCTGCTGCTTCAGGCGAGCAGCCGACAATCGCGAAACTGGTGATTGTCAGGACTGCGACGAGAAGCATAAGTAGATGCTTGCCTTTCACGTTTCACCTCCCTAATTACTGTAGCTTGCGATGAATGAATATCCTCGCAAATGGTGCGTATAGGACTATGATAGACACGACGTGTTCATACGTCAAGCGCCCCTATGGTTTTCAGTCCTCTATTCCGCTCGCGCGACATGGCTTCGCTGCAATCTATGGAAACCCGGGATAGGGACTGATGCAGGCAAAGAGCCACACGGGCATGTGAGCCTGTGGTACGTATTCCGCAACCGTCGTGTTGATGAAAAGAAGCTGGCAGACACTTAGTGTCTGCCAGCCATGAATTCGATTGAGTATTGCAGGGTCTTCTAGTGAATGTGGTCTACGCGGAATCTCGGACGGCGCGAAGCGTTGCCACTACCTGTTTCCATTCATGTTTCTCCCACGTGACCAGCAGAGGGCCGGCGATGAAGACGGAACTGTACGTTCCGACCAGTAGCCCTGCGAAGAGAACAAGGATGAAGTAGTGGATAGTGGCGCCTCCAAACAGGAGGAGTGCCAGAATCACGCAGAGAGTAGTCAAAGAGGTGTTGACTGTGCGCACCATAGTCTCCACCAGGCTGCAATTGACGATGACGCCCATATCGGTGCTGATACCTTTCGCGAGGTTCTCACGCATACGGTCAAAGACAACAACGGTGTTGTTGATTGTGTAGCCGACGATAGTGAGTATGCCCGTGATGAACAGCGCGTCCACTTCGACGCCCCGGAACTTCCCCAGAAGCGCGAAGAGTCCGGCGACGATGAGAACGTTGTGGATGAGGGCCAGAATTGCCGATGCCCCCCACTTGAGAGGACTGGGCATCCGCCTGAAAGCCCACGCGATGTACAGAAGAATGGCTATCGAGGCGAACACGACGGCTAGCCCTGCCTTCTCTGCCGTTTCTGTCGCTATGGATGCTGAGACAGCGTTGTAGTCGAGCGTGGTAACCGAACTCCCGAGATTTGTCTCAAGCGTCGCTATGAGCGCGTCCCGTTCGTCGGGAGTGAGCTGTTTGAGCCTCACAAGATAGTCGTCGTTGCTACCTTGGATCGACGCCTCAGTGTGGCCGAAGTCCCAGACAGTCTGTCTGAGTTCGGTCTGGTCGACCTGTGGCTCGAAGTGCAGTGTCATGGATGTACCGCCGGTGAAGTCGATTCCCGGACGAAGCCCGAAGGCGATGAGCGCCACGACCGCGACCAGAACCGCTACGGCGGAAGCGAGGAAGAACCATTGTCTCTTGCCCACGAAATCGATCATGATTTCACTCCGTATGCGCGCAGGTTAGTAAACATCTTTGTCGATACGACAACCCTGAGGAATGTTCTTGTGACGAGTACCGCTGTGAACATGCTCAGTGCAACGCCGATTGCCAGTGTCAGGGCGAAGCCTCTCACCATGTAGGCACCGAACGTGCCACCCAGCCAGAAGAGGATGACGCACGCGATGAGCGTGGTGATGTTGCTGTCCCAGATGGCTGACCATGCGCGGTCGAAGCCAACCTCTACCGACGAGGATAGCGACCTGCCGGCACGTAGCTCTTCCTTCACGCGCTCAAAGATAAGCACGTTCGCATCTACTGCCATACCTAGAGAGAGGATGAACGCGGCGATACCTGGCAACGTGAGAGTCAGTTGCGCAGAGAATACATTGAACAGGGCAAGCAGCATAGCGCTGTATATTGCGAGACTGATGCAGGCGAGGACACCTGGCATCCTGTAATAGAAAATCATCAGTATCAGGAGCATGAGGAGCCCGATGCTGGCAGCGAGAAGACTCTTTCGTATCGAGTCGGCACCAAGTGTCGCATCGACATCCCGCTGGTCGATTATCTCCAGTGGCACGTCAAGAGCACCTGAATTGAGCTTATTGATGAGGTCTGTCGATTCTTCCAGAGTGAATCGCCCCTCAATCTGCCCCCTGGCGGAGATTACCGCATTGACCATCGGTGCGGAGATGATTTCGTCATCCAGTGCGATTGCGAGCGGCTTCTGAACGTTTCTCCGGGTTATCTGCTCAAATAGATGCGCTCCCTCACTCGTCCATTCGAAGGCTACGACGGGCACGCCATAGTCATCGAAATCCTGAGTCGCACTCTTGAGATATTGCCCGGTGAGTGGGATTTCGTCACCATTCGTGCTCTCGGCTGTGGCAGCCTCTTCGCTGAACACGTAGTTGCCTTCGCTGTCGATGACGGGGTTGCCGCTGGCGTCCACTTCCAGTTCCCTGAAGTAGAGTAGCCCGGTATCTCCAATCAATCCAATTGCCCTCGTGATGTCTTTCACCCCGGGCAATTGGACGAGAATCCGGTCGGTTCCCTGTTTCTGGATGGTCGGTTCAGCGGCTCCGAATTCGTTGATTCTTCGTTGGATCTTCTCTATCGCCGATGCCATTGCTTGCTCATCGGAGACAGAGGGGTCTTTCTTGCTTAGATCGGCCTTGTAGAGCAGATGACTGCCGCCCCGCAGGTCCAATCCGAGCGTCAGGCCTCCAGGCCCGAGAAGATTGGAGTTGACCGGGACTATCGACGCGAGCGACAGTCCAAGCAGAACTACAATCAAGGTAAGGAGCGCGATATCTCTTCTTTTCACTTTGTAGTCCTCACAGTGCCATGTTCCCTTTCGACGGTATTTCGAGCCAGTTGAAGCGCATCTTCTTTGGAAGAAATAACACCTGTGGCGTGAGCCTCCCGTATCTCTTCCAGCAATGTTCCGACCAATGGTCCGGGTTTGAGTGCGAGCGAGCGCATGAGTTCATGCCCGTCGATAATCTTGGACGGAACGACAATCGCTTCCTGTCGTCGATGCTCTGCGATAATGAATCTCATAAGGTCACACACGTTGTGCCACTCAATCATGGTGAACAGCGGTCCTCTGCACGCGAGGTAGTCTGCCATGGCCACGTAGAGTATGCCCGGCCCGGCACCGCTTGTGTCACGGTAGAACCTGTAGACTGCGCGGGCAGTCGGGAGTCCCTCGTTGGACAGTTGCGCCGGTCGCAGGTGATGATACACCAGTGTTTCAACGTATGCTATCTCGTCCTGGCTGAATCTCAGCCGCTTGAGGATTGCTGCGGCCACTGTTGCCCCACGTTGCGCATGGCCGAGGAAGCGCGCGCGTCCTGTGTCGTCGAGCGTTTTCGTTTGTGGTTTGGCAACGTCGTGGAGGAGACAGGCAAGTTTCGCCAGTGCTCCCCTGGAGGCATCGTTGGAAATCATGCTTGCGAGGTGTGCCTGGCAGTTGGTGTCATCAGGCACCCACTCCAGCATCTCGTCGTTGCCGTATCGCCAGTCGCTTTCACCCGCAACGTATTCGTACGTTGCGACTGTCTGGATTGAGTGTTCGAGCACGTCCCAGAAATGGACTGTGGGCTGTTCCACTCCCCTGCATTCTTCCATCTCTGGAAACAACACTGCGAGGAGGCCAAGGCGGTCAAGGTGCTGGATGCTGTCCGCTGCATTCGGCAACGTCAGGATCTTGAGCAGTTCCTCGCGAGTGCGCTCCCCTGCCACGTCGTTCAATCGATGGCACGATGCTGTTATCAGAGACTCCGTAGTTGCATCAAGCGTGAAGGAGAGTTCCCTCGATAGGCGAACTGCGCGCAGCAGACGTCCGGGGTCGGATTCGAACACCATGGAATCAATGACGCGAAGTACGCCCGCTTCCATATCACGCAGACCTCCGTAGGGGTCGACTGCGTTCTGCATGATTGCGTTGTACAGTGCGGTCTGATCTTCAAGGTGGCGAGCGACCGTAGCCGCGGGTACCGCGATGGCATTGACAGTGAAGTCCCTTTTCGCAAGGTTGTCACAGATATCGTCGCTATACCCCACGAAATCGACCATGGTCGGTTGGCCGAGTGTGGACGTATCCTCTGGCGGAGAAGGGATGACCACGCGTGCCACGCCGTGTTGTTCATTGATAGGCACGCAGGTGCCGTGCACCGCCTGAGCGACTTCTGCCGCCACTGCGAGGGCGTCGCCCCTGACTACTATGTCGAGGTCGTGACTTTCCCTTTCGAGAACACTGTCACGGACGAATCCACCGACCACGTGTGCAGGGTGTGATGGGGTGTCCGAAACCTGAAGAACGTGAACCAACGAGGCACACGTACGTGCGCAAGCAGATAGGGGCATGGGATTCGATTATATCCTTGCACGTAGGCTATTGTAAAGCAGACGTAGCTGGTGCTCGTGTGGGCCGCTGGGCGAGCATTGCGAGCGCACGGGCTGCCCGTGCCATGGTGGGCATCACGGGGATTCCGGCCTCCAGTAGATGCTGCTCCACGACGTTGCGTTCAGGCTCATTTGCGCCATGTGGCATCACCATTACGAGAGGCATGCCGGTTTCTGCGCTTATCCCTTGCAGGAAATGGTTGACCTGGTCCGTCTCCGGTTGCCCCAGGAAACTCAGCATGATGTCCATGTCTTCTTGAATAACGACTACGTCTATGCCCGGGTCCTGCGTGACAGTCCTGATGGCCTCATAGAGCACGTCCATACCTCTGAATTGGGCTGGGCTGACGTCCACGGGGTTGATGAGAATGCTGCCTACCTCTCCAATCAGTTCCTGGAGCCGGTTCCTTGTAGTGCTGGTGAGGGTGGGAACGCAGAGTCTATTGTCGTTGCACGCGTCGCTTCCGGAAACGGATATGCCTCCGCCTCCGTCAGCGAGTCCACCAACGACCGCGATATTACTCATCCGCCTCAATCCAAGCTTTTGCAGCAGCAGGAGACAGTCGGTCATCTCCTCAAGATTTCGGGCCTCAATGGCTCCTGACTGGCGAAGCATGCCACTCCACACAGGCGCTGAACTGGCGAGCGAACCGGTGTGTGACCTGGCCGCTGCTGCACCTGCCTCTGTCCTGCCGCCCTTCCAGACGACCGTGGGTTTCGCAGTGGCCGCCGTGAGCAGTGCTCGAAACAGCTTGTGGCCGTTCCGAGTTCCTTCCAGGTAGGCCGCGATGGCATTCGTCTTCGGGTCCGCGGCGAAATACTCGAAGAAATCGGCTGCATCGAGGTCTATGCCGTTCCCGAGGCTGATGCCTTTGCTGAAGTTGATTTGCCGGGCAATCCCGTCCTCGACGAGCTTCCCGCCGACGCCCCCGCTCTGAGATATGAAGGCGACATCGCCGGCTTTGCCAACCTTGCCATCGGGTACCGGGCCATAGGATATCCGCGTTTCAGGGCAATAACTTCCCACGCAATTCGGTCCTATGATTCGCAGTCCCGCAGCTCTGGCCGTTTCCAGCATCTGCCGTTCGAGCTGCTTGCCGTCACTCAGCCCGGTTTCACTGAATCCCGCAGTGAAGAACTGGATGACTTTCACTCCTTTCTCGACGCACTCTTCAACGAGGCCGAGTGCAAAACGTGCGGGAACCGAGGCGATGACGTAGTCCACTTCTCCCTGGATTGCGGAAAGGGAGGAGGCGATGTCCAGCCCTGCAATCCGCCCGCCATTAGTGCTCACAGGGTAGATACTGCCCTTGTAGCCTGCCTTGACGAGCCCGCTCACCCACTTGGCGCCGGATTTCTTCTCTTCGGCCGAGGCTCCCACCACTGCTATGGAACGGGGGTTGAACACAACGTCGAGGCTGCATTTGCCGCTGTCTGGCATGTTGCTGCTCCTGCGCTCAGGTGACTGGTAGGATTGGGGCTAGTCTAGCATTGCTGCACCGTAGGTGGACTATCTCAAGGGTCTTAGAATTGATATTCTGTTGTGCCTGAGGGCAGACGCCCTGCGCCAATCTACACTCGTGAGGAGCTACAGATTATGACAACACCGGACCAGATCAGACTTATTGTGGAGCCACGCTCATTCACTGCCGTCGGCGTGTCGCGTCGGACCGGACCTGGTTCGTACAACTTGCTGGAGCATCTGGTGAGGTACGGCTATAAGGGCCATGTCTACCCGGTCAACCCGTACACCGACGAGATCCTGGGAATCAAGACCTACCCTCGTGTGAGCGCGGTTCCCGAGGTGACCGACCTCGCCCTTATCAGCCTTCCGCGGTCGTCCGTGGTGCAGGCGGTGAAGGACTGCATCGAAAAGGGCATCAAGGCAATCATCATCATATCGCAGGGCTTCGCCGATGCGAACGACGAAGAGGGCAGACGGATGCAGGATGAGATAGTGGCCCTGGCAAAGAGCAGTGGCACTCGTATCCTTGGTCCGAACACGTTTGGAGTTGCGAATGCGGCACTCCGGTTTTGCACCGCATACCTGCCTATCCCGATGGAGGAGAACGGCGTCGGCACAATCTCTCAGACAGGTGCGACATTCGTTGGGTTGAATGACATAAGGCTCGTGGGTAAGGCGATTGATGTCGGAGATGCGTGCGATGTTGATATTGTCGACTGCCTTGAGTTCTTCGAGCAGGATGATGACACTCGCGTTCTGGCGCTTCATATTGAGGGCATGCCGGACGCGAAGAGGTTTCTGGAGACCGTGCAGAGGGTCGCACTCAAAAAGCCGGTAGTGGCGCTCAAGACGGGAAGGTCAGGTCGTTCCGCTCAGGCGGTGCAATCTCATACGGGAGCCCTCGCGGGCAGAGATGAACTCTGGGACGTGGCGCTTCGTGAGGCAGGCGTCGTTCGCGTAGACGACATTGAGGAACTGGCAGATACTCTCCGGGCGTTTCTCACGCTATCGGCCCCGGGCGGAAACGGTATTGGTGTGATGACGCCCACTGGAGGGTTTGGCATCATTGCGGCAGACGCGTGCAGCAAGTTCGACATGGAAGTGGTCGAGTTCACCGACGGGACGATGGCCGGCCTGCGTGCACTGTCCCCGGAGTGGCTTGGCGTGGGCAACCCTGTGGACTACTTCCCCGGCGTGTCCATTATGGGACACCCGAGAGATGAGATGGAGTTGGCCGCGATGCGGCTCATCATGGCGGATGAGCGGGTCGATGCAGTGTTGGGCGTCATGGGTGCATTCGGACCCGAACTCGGCGATGACCTTGCGGCGATGGCACGAGAGATGTCGCGGGATTTCCCTGACAAGCCGCTCGTCTATTTCCTGTACGGACCTTTTTTCGAGCAGGTCAGGGCGAAACTCGAGAGTGTCGGTACGTGTCTCGGGTTTTCAAGTCCGGAGCGTGCGGCGCGTGCACTGGCGCACCTGCTGCGCCGCGCCGCATTTCTGTCCAGGTATGAGGCGAGCAGAAAAGGCGGCTAGTCCGCCGCCCGCTTCTTCGTGCTACACATCACGGCTGCCAGCTTGATGGCCTCCAGCATGCTGGTCGGGTCTGCTGTTCCCTTGCCTGCCTTACCGAACACTGTCCCGTGGTCAACAGAGGTCCGTATGATGGGAAGCCCGAGCGTCGTGTTCACGCCCTTCTCAAATCCGACCATCTTGATGGGGATGTGTCCCTGGTCGTGGTACATGGCAATCACAAGGTCGAATTCTCCTCGGAAAGCCCTGAGGAACGCGGTGTCAGGTGGTATTGGGCCGCGGACATCCATGCCGAGGGCCTTTGCCTCTTCTATCGCCGGTATGATGTGCTCTTCTTCTTCAGTGCCGAAGAGTCCACCCTCTCCAGAATGAGGATTGAGTCCGGGCACGACGATTCGTGGCTTTTCAACGCCCATGGACCTCGCTGCCGCTTCTCCAAGCTGCATCACACGGAGGATGCGTTCCTTTGTGACCGCGTCGCACGCATCACGAAGTGCGACATGAGTTGAGACGTGCACGATACGGAGGGAATCTGCAGTGAGCATCATGACGGCGTCTTTCACACCGCACAGGTGGGCAAGTATCTGAGTGTGGCCGGGAAAGGAATAGCCTGCCTGATTGAGGGCGTCTTTGTTGAGCGGTGCGGTTACGATAGCATCGACTTCGCCGTCAATGGCCAGCAGAGTTGCCTTCTCGATTGCTTCGTATGCAGCCTTTCCGCCGCTCGCGGCCACTTTGCCATGGACGAGAGTTGCGACATCGACATCATTCAGGTCCAGCACGTTCAGGATGTCTTCCCCTTGCCGTACATCCGCAGCGGTGGACACGATGTGCACGTTCATTGGAATGCCGACGATGCGAGCTGCGTTCCGCATGGTGTCGGCATCTCCGACAACGACTGCTCTGCAGAGTTGTTGTATTTCCGGGTTGGCAAGTGCTTTGACGACTATCTCAGGTCCCGCACCTGTCGGGTCTCCCATGGTGATTGCGAGTAGTGGGGTGTCGTTTTTCATCATTATCAGTGTCCTCTTTCGGAGAAATACCGTGCAACTTGAACCAGGGCGTCCTCGTTTCCGAAGCCTCCCGCTTTTGTCACTATCCTGAGACCCTCATAGTGCTGGCCGACTGCTTCTCCGACAACCACGCCCGGTTGCAGTTCTCCCAGTATGTGCAGGGCCTGAATCCTCTCTTCTCCGCACACGGCCCGGGCGACGTCGCCGCCGCACAGGAACAACCCGGTGACATCTCCGCCTTCGAGAATCTTGATGACGATGTCACCCAGGATGTGGGCCATGAGGTATCGATACTGCGGCACGAAATCGCTCAGACTTGAACTGAGTATGGCCAACTGCTTGTCCACCAGTTTCCGGCGGGCATCGTGGGCTATCTGGTTTGCGCGTGGCCTACGGCCGGTGCGTGTGCCGAATTGGCGGGGTTCCACTCCTATAACGGGCGGATTGAGCTTCTCAATGAGCCGGTGTATCTGGCGGACGCTGACTTCATTCCTGCTGCCAATTGCCATGAGCGCATATCCCGGAGGTGTGGGAGGGAGACTCTGACCGTGTGAGGTCAGTCCGAATGCGACAGGAAGTTGGGCGCCAAGGCCGCCGGAACCGCAGGGCAGCCACGACTCTCTGTTCAGAGCGAGCGCATCGGCGATGCAGCGCAAGTGCTTGTCCTCTGTGGCGTCAACCACAACTGCTTTGCTGCTGGTGTCAGCGATACGTTGTGCAAGGTGTTGTGGGCCGAGTTCGACATCCGCGAGGCTGATGCTCTCCGACGAGATTCCTGAACCTGACTGCAACAGGTCAGCGATGTCAGACTTCGTGACGGGGCTGACGGGATCCTTGGACAAAGCGGTCTGATGAACGGGTACGCCTTCAACCAGAAGTTCCCCATTGACGACCGTGCGCTTGATTGAGGGGAACGCAGGACATACCACTGCTTTGGATGCCTGAGTGAGGTCCAGCAGTGCCTGTAGTTCGGCCGCGATGTTGCCGCGCAGCGTTGAGTCGATCTTCTTATAGATGTAGTAATCCCTGAAGCGTTCTCCAACTGTCCTTACCTGCTTGTACGCTTCTGTCGGCGAGATGGCTCGGCTGTCAGTTGTGGCGACAACCGCCTCGGGTTTTAGGTCCGCTATGCTCGAAAAGGTGATTGTTGTGTGCAGACCGGCCTTTGCGAGCCCGACGCCCGTGTCCATTGCTCCGGTGAGGTCATCTGCAATGACACAGAAATGTATTCCTGTCGCTGATGTTTCCATGCGCCTCAATTGTACTGTAGACGCCGCCCACTGATGCTGTCAATTGGTGCGTTATGGTCGTATACTCGAATCATGGAGTGGCGGACGTGCCGTTTCTCCAATGAATTAGGAGGGAGGGTGTTTCATGGACGTGTTGCTAACTGAAGAGGAAAGGATGTTCCAGAGGCAGATGCGGGATTTCGTGAAAGCCGAGATAGAGCCCTGCGTTGCTGAATGGGACCGGCGAAACGAACTCGCCTTCGAGGCGTTCGAGAAGATGGCATCCGTTGGACTCACAGGATTGACCGTTCCTGAGGAATACGGGGGACAGGGTGGTTCATTGATGGACGCATACCTGGCATCGGTAGAACTGGCTCGCGCCAGTATCTCTGTGGCATCCATTATCGGCACGCACACAGGGCTGGCACTTGGCGGACTGTACCGCTATGGCAATGAGGAGCAGCGCAGGAGATTCGTAGTTCCTGCGGCGAAAGGTGAGAAACTGTGTTCCTACGCTCTTACGGAGCGTGAGGCAAGCAGCGATATCTCTCGCATGAGTACCACGGCACGCAAAGATGGTGATGAATGGGTCATCAACGGTGCCAAGTGCTTTATCTCGAATGGTGACAGGGCGGACATCATCCTTGTGTTCGCGACGGTTGACAAGCAACTTGGGAATAAGGGTATTACGGTCTTCGTCGTCGAGAAGGGAACACCGGGGTTCTCCGTCGGCAAAGTGGAAGACAAACTGGGTATCCGTGCGGAGAGTGCGGCGGAATTGATGTTTGATGACGTACGCATTCCGGTTGAGAACCAGATTGGAGAGGTCGGCAAGGGAATGAGGATAGCCCTCTCGATTCTTGATGAAGGCAGGCTGGATGTGTCCGGCCAGGGCGTGGGTTTGGCTTCAGCAGCGCTCGATGCGGCAATCGCGTATTCCAAGGAGAGGCAGCAGTTCGGACAGCCGATATGTGAGTTTCAGGGCATACAGTGGATGATGGTGGATATGGCAAACCAGATTGACGCTGCGTGGCTTCTGGGCTATCGGGCCGCGAGGTTGGCTGACCAGGGACAGAGGTTCAGCAAAGAAGTCGCGCAGGCTAAGCTGTTCGCAGCCAACACCGCAATGGATGTGACCAGAAAGGCCCTTCAGATACATGGGGGCTACGGCTACATGAAAGAACTGCCTCTTGAGCGCTACTATCGCGATGCGAAGATACTTGAGATATACGAGGGCACGAGCGAAATTCAAAGGCTCGTGATATCTCGAGCGCTCCTTTCGTAGCTCCTCCAGTCGCTGTTATGTGTGGGAGATGATGCGGAACTCCGTCACGTCAACGACTCCCAGGTCGGTGAGGCGGAGTTCCGGTATGACTGGCAGAGCGAGAAACGACAGGAGCGAAAATGGAGACTGAGGCAGAGTGCCGAGGAGGTGTGCTTCAGTCTGAACGCTGTTCATCTGCTGGAGTACCTGTTGAAGAGGAGCAGGGGAGAGGAGCCCCGCAACCGGAAGAGGCAAGGCGGCCTGTATCTTTCCGTCGGCGAAGACCACAAGTCCTCCCTGCATCTCGATGAGTGCATTCAGCGCGCCAACGATGTCATGGTCGGTCGTGCCGACTGCGATGAGATTGTGAGAATCATGCGCGACTGAACTTGCGAGCGCGCCTTTCTTGAGTCCGAACCCTGTGACGAGTCCTTTGCCGATATTGCCCGTCCCTGCGTGCCGTTCAACGACGACCAGTTTGAGGATGTCTCTACCGGTGTCGGGCACGATGCAGCCTTCTGACACTGCGGGTGTGGTGAAGCGTTTCTTCGTCACTATCTGTCCGGGAATCAGTTCAATGAGGGGGAACTCACTTCCGTCAGATGGCATGGATAGTGCCGTTTCATTGAGCGCCTGCGTGCGAACGGTGTCGGTCAGTTCCGCATCAGTGGATGGCAGTTGGAACAGGGGCACCCCGCCTTCTGCAACCATTTTGCCGCGGTAGAAGACCTTGTCTATGGATAAGTCAGTCAATTCTCGCAGCGTTATGAGGTCGGCACGCTTTCCGGGACTGATACTGCCGCGGTCGTGGAGCCGGAAGTACCGTGCCGGGTTGATGGTTGCGAGTTGTACGGCTCGTATCGGGTCGAGTCCGAGCTGAATTGCCTTGCGGACCACGTGGTCGATATCGCCTTCCGCGTCGAGGTCGGCGGCATTTCTATCATCAACCACGAACATGCAACGTGGATAGGTGAGGTCTGTCACCAGTGGAAGCAGAGCCTCCAGGTTCTTCTCTGATGAACCCTCTCGAATCATGATGTGCATGCCTTTGTGCAGCTTCTCTCGTGCCTCGTCGATGACAGTACATTCATGGTCTGACATGATGCCGGCTGCGATGTAGGCATCGAGGTCGTGTCCCCTGACTCCGGGGGCATGTCCGTCAATCGGCTTGCCGGCGGTAGCGGCAATCTTGTCGAGGACGTCGGGGATTCCAGCCAGTACGCCGGGATAGTTCATCATCTCTCCGAGACCGATGACGTCCGGTTCCTTGAGAAGCGTGCGTATAGCATCCGCGGAAAAGCTGGCTCCCGAAGTCTCAAGGGGTGTGGCTGGCACGCACGAAGGTGCCATGAACTTCATATCGAGCGGAAGGCTTCTGCCCCAGCGCATACAGAACCTGATGCCCGCCTCTCCACACACGTTGGCAATCTCATGCAGGTCCGTGATGACGGTCAGCGTGCCACGGGGAATCACTGCCTCTGAATACCGGGCAGGGTGCAGCATGGAACTCTCGATATGAGTGTGTCCGTTTATCAGGCCGGGTGCAACGTATGCATTCTTGAGGTCAATCGTCCGTCGGCCGTTGTCATAGCTGCCGACACCTGCAATCGTGTCGCCAAGGATGGCGATGTCGGCCTCTTCAATCTCTCCTGCGAGAGTGTTCACGACCCTGCAATTCTTCAGAATGAGGTCGGCAGGTTCTTCGCCACGCGCGACACGGACAAGGTCTTGACTACTCATCGCGATTCTCCAGTGCGTAGATGTCTGGCAGGTACCGGAACCTGTTATCGAAGTCGAGGCCATAGCCGACGATGAACTTGTCAGGTACCGTGAAACCAAGATAGGACACGTCCACAGGTGTCTCTCTGCGTGAGGGCTTGTCTGCGAGAGCGCACACGGCAACCGAGAGCGCTCCGACGTCTGTCGCGTGCTGCATGACGTAGCTGAGCGTGTAGCCACTGTCGACGATATCCTCGACGATGAGCACATCCTTGTCTCTCACTGGTACCGTCATGTCCTGCAGTAACCGTATCCTTCGCGAACTACTGGTGCCGCTGCCGTAGCTCGACACGGTTACGAAATCGACCTCAATCGGGATGGTAATCTGCCGCACCAGGTCTGCCATAAAGATGAAGGCGCCTTTCAGGATGCCGACAACAAGCAGATGTCTACCTTCATAGTCCCTGGAAATCTGGGCGGCAATCCGCGAAACGGTCTGTTCGATATCGCTGTGATGGATGAGTAAGCTCAGGTGTTCGCTCATGATTCCTGGTGCGCGTTGGTGCGCCTGCCTCCTAATTCCCGTTTCAGTATGCCGATGAAAGGTAGGTTGCGGTACTCACCCAGGTAGTCGAGCCCGTATCCGACAACGAATTCATCCGGAATCTCGAAGCCCACATAGTCGAGCTTCGCGTTCACGAGCCGACGTGCCGGCCGGTCGAGCAGAGAGCACACGCGCAGGCTTGCAGGCTTGTGTGCGGCAAGGTGCGACATCAGGTAGTTTAGTGTCATTCCCGTGTCCACGATGTCTTCAACCATAAGCACGTGTCTGCCCACAATGGGCGAATCCAGGTCACGGGTTATCTTCACGACCTCTCCAGCACCGCTGTACTGCGATATGTCCATGTAGTCGACATTCACCGGAACCGAGATGTGTTGCATCAGGTCAGACATGAAACACAGCACGCCTTTCAAGACCCCAATCAGGACGAGTTTCTCGCCTGCGTAGTCATGAGATATCTTACGGGAGAGGGCGCGCACTCTGCGCTGTATCTGTGTCTGGCTGTAGAGTACCCTCCCCACACCCTCGACTTTTGACTCTCCCAGCGGCCCGTATCCGTACTTGGATAGGAGCTTCATGAAATCGTTCTTGGTGAGAAGCCTGATGTTGATGCCCGGATACTGCTCTCTCAGTCGTCTCACTTTGCGGTTCTTATGGGTGATGAGCGATTGCTTCATCGTGGTGAGTTCCACATACATGTCGAGTTCGGGAAGGTAGAAGTCCGGGGTGAACATCTGCGAGATACCACTCCCGTTCCACGCGAGCGGGAATGAGCGTGGTTCGTAGAGCCACTCAATCTTGTAGAAATCGAGAAGATTGGCGAATTCCGCTTCGCTCTCGTGTGCGAACTCAGTGGGCTGCAATTGGCGTGGCGCAATCTGAGAGAGTGCTGAGGCTCTGGCTCCCATCCCGGCCTTCTGGATCTGGTCCTTAAACTGCACCAGTTTCGCCCGGTCAAGGACCAGTGCGCATAGATGCGCGGATGCTTTAAGAAAGTCCTCTTCGGCATCAGACAGGGTTCTGGTCTCTTTCGAGTAGACTCTCAACTGGCCGATGGTGTTGTCACCTGGCACGATAGGAGTAGCGGCGATAAACAGGACGTTCTGTGATTCGGCCACCTCCTGGTGCTGCACTCTCTCATCCGTTGGCGCGTTTGTCACCACAGTGATGTTGCCTTTCAGTGCTTCAGGCAGGCTCTTTCGTGCATCGAGGGGGCCCTTTCTCAGATAGAGGTCGCTCAGCCCGTAGGCACCGAGGGTTGTCAGGTATTCCTTTTTCCCATCAAGAAGGAGAACGCGGCAGCCATTCATGTCGAGCGCTTTGGCGATGGTCCGGGCGATGGCGTTACACGTACGTCTCAGCGTGAGCCCGGAGTTCGCGATGATGGCAATCTGTTGCAGTCCTGTGTAGTGGCGTCCCCTGGATGTAGTCACTTTCCCTTCTTCCTCACCCTGCTAGGAGCATTTCGTGTAGCCGCAGGACGTGCAGATACTGCAGCCCTCCTGGTGGATTAGCGTTCCTCCGCATTCCGGACATTGAGCTGAGAGTCCCTGTGTCCTGGGCGCTTGGCCTGTAGTGGTGCCTTCATCGATGTATTTCTCAAGAACGCCGGCTATCGCGTCTGCACATGAGGTGATAGCGTGGCCCTGTTCCCATGAAATGGAAGGACAGCGGATTCCCTTGAGGTTCTTCACTATGGAAGCGAGGTCAAGTCCACTCCTGAGTGCGTTGGAGATGAGGCGGCTCGTGGCCTCAAGCTGTGCTGCCGCGCAACCACCAGCCTTTCCCAGGGTGGCGAAAGCTTCACAGGGTCCATGGTCGTCGAAGTTGATGGTCACATACATGTTGCCGCAGCCTGTGCTGACACGTTCCGTGACACCGCGTGTGACCTTGGGCCTCGAGCGCGGTCCGATGGACGGTTTCTGCTCAGGCTTCTCCTCTGGCTTCTGGACACCGGTGGTGAGTACCTGGTCGTCTCGGCTGCCGTCCCTGTATATGGTTATTCCTTTCAGCGCTTCCTTGTATGCAAGAAGATAGACGTTCGCAACGTCTTCTCTGGTAGCATCGTGCGGGAAGTTGACGGTCTTTGACACGGCGCTGTCCGTGTGTCTCTGGAATGATGCCTGCATCCTGACGTGCCAGTCCGGTGAGATGTCGTAGGCACACACAAACGTGCGCTTCACGTCTTCCGGTATGTCGTCCATTCCCCTGAGGCTCTTTCCCTCTGCAAGTGCGCGCATCAGGTCGTCCGAGTAGAAACCTTGTTCGCGGGCAACCTGTTCGAACAGCGGGTTGACCTCAAGGAACTCTTCCTTGTCGAGGATGTGCCGGACGTACGTAAGACCGAACACGGGCTCGATTCCGCTCGAACAGTTGGCAAGGATGCTCAGGCTCCCTGTCGGCGCGATGGTGGTTCTCGACGCGTTGCGGTATCGTGGGCCGTTCGGTACGTCGTATGCGCTTCCCGTGAAAGCAGGGAACACACCGCGTTCTGTGGCGAGTTCGATAGATGCAGCGTTGGCCGTGCTCTCGACAAACGCCATTACGTCATCGGCCGCAATTAGTGCTTCCTCGCTGTCGTAGGGGATTCCCAGGAGCATGAGCATGTCTGCGAAACCCATCAGGCCGAGTCCTATCTTGCGTGTTGACCGCGTCATGTCCCGAATCTCGGGCAGCGGGAATGAATTGACCTCGATGACGTTGTCGAGAAAACGGACCGCGATGTGTACTACCTCAGCGATTCGCTCGAAGTCTATCTGAGGTGTTGTTCCTGCCGTGCTCACCATGTGCGCAAGATTGATTGAACCCAGGTTGCACGACTCATAGGGCAGAAGAGGTTGTTCCCCGCAGGGATTCGTACTCTCGATTTTTCCAAGTTGTGGTGTGGGGTTGTGCCTGTTTATCTCATCGAGAAAGACCACCCCGGGGTCTCCGCTCAGCCACGCCATATCAACAATCTGGTCAAACAGGTCTTGAGCGCTGACACGCTGAAACACCTCACCGGTTCTTGGGCTGACGAGTGCAAACTCAGCTCCCTCGCGGACGGCTTGCATGAAGTCGTCACTGACTCCCACAGAGAGGTTGAAGTTTGTCAGGATTCCTGTTCCCTTCTTGATTGAAATGAAGCGTTGGATGTCGGGATGGTTGACGTTGAGAATGGCCATGTTGGCGCCGCGACGCATGCCGCCTTGCTTGATGACGTCCGTAGTCTTATCGAACACGTGCATGAAAGAGAGTGGTCCGCTTGCTACGCCACCCGTGCTTCCCACACGGTCCTTCTCCGGGCGGAGGCGCGAGAAGGAGAATCCGGTGCCTCCTCCGCTCTTGTGAATCAGTGCAGTATGCTTGACGGCGTCGAATATGGACTCCATTGAGTCTTCTACAGGGAGTACAAAACAGGCTGACAGTTGCCCCAGTTCCCTCCCTGCATTCATCAACGTCGGAGAGTTGGGCAGAAAGTCGAGGTTCGTCATCAGGTCATAGAACTGCTCTTCCCACGCTGCTACGTCTGCCTTCGGATTGAGGGCAACTTCGGCACTGGCAATATGGTGCGCAACGCGCCGGAACATCGCTGCTGGAGTCTCGGCGGCTTTGCCATCTGCGTCTTTGGCGAGGTAGCGTCTCTCGAGGACTCGCAGTGCGTTGTCTGAAAGATGGAGTTCTGAGTCTTTCTCAACTGCATGGTAGGTCGGGAGGACTTTGAGAGGGGGCCTGGGGACGGCAGGAGAAGGTGGTCGTTTGTGGTGCCGTTCTTTCTCCGCAGGCACGAGTGCCTCCATTCCGGGCAGCGGCTGGGCAACTCCAAGATTCTGACTGACTTTCTCGGCGAATTGCTCCAGCACTTTGCGGTCGTTGACCCCGACGGATTCTGCCGCGGAGAAGACAGCTCTGGCGATATTCTGCTCGGTTACGGTGGAATCCGTCTCGGTTCGTTTCTGGCGTGCCATGTGGTGCGCTGCCTCTCTTCTTGTTCTTGTTAGCGATGGCTCTGCAGTGGGCTCTCGCATGGCGCCTGCTGTGCTTTGTCGTTGCTGGACAGGCTTTCGAGTGCGTCCTTCAGGGCTCCAATGTCGGTGAACTCGCGATAGACGCTCGCGAAGCGAATGTAGGCAATGTGGTCCAGGCTGGCCAGCTGAGTCATGGCGAGGTCACCAATCGCCGTGCTGCTGATTTCCGCCCGGCCGGAATTGAGGAGAGACTCCTCAATGGCACTCACGAGCTTGTCTACTGAACCCGCGGGGAGAGGGCGTTTCTCGCAGGCTTTCCTCATGCCCGCGGCGAGCTTGTGGGAGTCGAATTCTTCCCGGCGGCCATCCTTCTTGACGACATAGAAGGCGTGAGCCTGTACTCGCTCAGAGGTGGAAAACCGGATTCCGCATGCGGAGCACACGCGTCTTCGCCTCACTTCTCCCTCAAGGCTGCGTGAGTCTACAACACGGGACTCCGATGCGCCGCAATACGGGCACTTCATGCAGAACACCCCCTACAACTTGTGGCTTGTGGCCATTCTAGCACCACATATAGGGTGTTTCATAATGAAGAAGGGGAGGATGGCATATGCCATCCTCCCCTTCTTGAAGGTCTATTGCCAGGAAAGCCGTGAAGGCTCGGGTTTCACATCTCCCCTCATAGCCTGTGTCAGTTGACCACTGCTGTGGTGCTGGCCGCGGCGCAGGAAGGAAGGTACATCGAGACTCTCGCCACCACCCTTCATCAGCCGGCGCAGTTCCTCGGTGTCGGGTGAGCCCTTGCCGTACTGGCTCGTGAAGCCTGTCGCGATGACGGTTATCTTGATGTCCGCATCCATCTTCGGGTCGAACACAACGCCGAAAATGATGTTGGCCCGTGGGTCAACCGCATCACTGATGACACTGGCTGCCTCGTTGCACTCGAAGAGCGTCAAACTGGGTCCGCCGGTGATGTTGAACAGCACGCCCTTGGCTCCGGTAACCTGCGCGTCCAGAAGAGGACTGGCGAGTGCAGCCTTTGCCGCGTCGACTGCCCTGTTCTGGCCGGTGCCTCGTCCTACGGACATCCAGGCGGGGCCTGCGTTCCGCATGACGGATTTGATGTCTGCGAAGTCAAGGTTGATGAGGCCAGGGACTGTGACGACTTCGGAGATTGCCTGGACACCAAGGAGAAGGGCGTCGTCAGCCATCCTGAAAGCCGAGTCTACAGTGGTCTTGTTGTCACAGAGCTGAAGGAGTCTGTCATTCGGGATAATGATGAGTGTGTCTACCTTATCGGTTAGGTTGAGAATACCCTCTTCAGCTACCTCTGAGCGGTGTCCACCCTCGAATTTGAAGGGCTTGGTGACCACGCCGATGGTGAGAGCTCCAGACTCTTTGGCAATCTCAGCGACCACGGGGATGCCGCCGGTTCCGGTGCCGCCACCCATACCTGCGGCGACGAAAACCATGTCGGCTCCCTCTACGACTTCCTGAATCGTCTGTTTGCTCTCTTCTGCGGCTTTGCCACCTACTCTGTGGTCACCGCCGGCGCCAAGGCCGCGGGTGAGTTTCTCACCGAGCTGGACGCGGGTCGAAGCCTCGGCCAGTGCGAGAGCCTGGGCATCAGTGTTCATGACGATGAACTCGACGCCTCTGATATCCTCTCGGATCATTCGATTGATTGCGTTGGTGCCACCGCCCCCGATGCCGATCGCCTTGATCCTTGCCGGAGCGGGTGTATAAGTTGTCTTAGCCATTTCTACCTCCTAAGTCTTTGCAACTTGTCGCCACTCTGCAGCTATCCATGGAAGAGCTTTCGCAACATTCGGGAAATACCGCCGAACATGCTGGTGCGCTTGCTCTGCCATGCGGAAGGCTCTCGGTTGCGTGCCTGCCACAGAATGAGTCCCAGCGTTGTCGCGTAAGCAGAGTCACGCAGGATGTCAGTGATTCCATAGACGCCACTGCCAAGTGGCGCGCCCTTCCGAACGGGCATCTTGAGTTGGCCCTTGCCCAACTCAACCAATCCATCGAGGTTGGCTGTACCACCGGTGAGAACTAGCCCGCAGGGTGCGAGTCTCTGGTAGTCGGTGGTCGGCAGCTCCAGGAGAATCAACTCGTAGAGTTCCTCCATTCTTGAACGAACGATGTCGCAGAGTTCTCTGTACGAACCGGCGTGGCCGTTTTCAATGCCCGTCAGTTCTGTCTCTCTGCCGGTGTCAAGACCGGGAGTCACGTTGCCGTAGGTCTTCTTCATTCGCTCCGCTACGTGGAACGGAAGGCCAAGGCCTATGGCGATGTCACTTGTTATCTGGTAGCCGGCGACCGGTATGATGGCTGTGTGGTAGATATCGCCATCCTTGAAGACGGCGATGTCTGTGGTGCCACCTCCGAGGTCGGCCATGATGATGCCGCTCTCGCGCTCTTGTGGGGTGAGGACTGCCTCGCCACTGGCCAGAGGCTCAAGGACCAGGTCTTCAACCTGTACCCCTATGCTTCTGATGACCTTCACCAGATTCTGGACTGAGGACACTGAGGCTGTGATGATGTGCGTCTCAACGTCGAGTCGCGTGCCGTGCATCCCCACGGGTTGCTTGACGCGCTCTTCTCCGTCGAGTGTGTAGTAGCGCGGGATTGCATGCAACAGCTTCTTGCCCTCAGGCACTGTCACACTCTTGGAGGCAGCAAGGACTCTTCGCAGGTCATCGGAACGAACGAGACGGTCGGCTCGTGGTATCGCTACCACTCCCTTGTTGTTAATGCTACTGATGTGTCGCCCAGTCACTCCGACGAATACCGAGTCGACGCGCGTCCCACTAATCTTCTGCGCTTCCTGGATCGACGTGGCGATTGCTTCCTTCGCCTCATCCATGTTGACGACGATTCCCTTGTGCAGCCCATGACTGGGCACAACGCCAACACCAAGAATCTCGATGTCGTCCTGACTCCTGACATTCGCCACGATAGTGGCTATCTTTGTGGTTCCCACATCAATAGCGGAAATGATCCCTTTGGTCATTTTCACCTCCTAAGATTATGGTCGTCACTCGAACGCACGTGTTCTCACGCGATACGTTCAGCAACTCGGAGTCGCGCACTGCGACTGCGTGGATTGGAGTGACTCTCCAACGTAGTAGGTCGGATGACCTTCTTCGTAATGAGCGCGAAGGCGTTGTCGGCGGCCTTCCCGCGCATGAACTGCTTCACGATGCGGTCTTCCAGAGAATGGTAGCTGAGCACAACCAGTCTGCCCTGTGAGCGTAGAAGGCTCACAGTCTGGTCTAGTCCCAGCGCAAGACTCTCGAGTTCCTTGTTGACCGCAATGCGAAGAGCCATGAATGTGCGGGTCGCAGGGTGGATTCTTCCACGCCTGTTCCCGAGGACCTGCTGCACCAGGTGCGCAAGTCGTAATGTGGACAGGATTGGCCGGTTCTGGACAATCCTGTGCGCGATTTGTCGAGAGTACCGTTCTTCACCGTACTCCCAGAGGATGCGAGCTATCTCTTGCTCGCTATAGCTATTGACGATGTCTGCAGCGCTCACCCCTTCATTTGTGTCAAAACGCATGTCGAGTGGAGCTTCACGCTGGAAGCTGAAACCGCGGTCCGCGGAATCCAGCTGCATCGAGGATATCCCGAGGTCGAAAAATATGCCGTCGGTTGAGTTGAAGCCCTTCTCGCGGCAGATTTCTCCGAGATGGGAGAAATTGCCCTGTGCGGCGGTGAAGGACTCACCGAATTCTGAGAGTGTCTTCTGTGCCAGTTCAATGGCCGAGGAGTCTGCGTCTATGCCGAGGAGGCGGCCCGATGGCTGAATCCGCTCAAGTATGGCACGAGAGTGTCCGCCTGCCCCCAATGTGCAATCAACGTACGTGCCGCCCGGATGAGTCCGCAATCCTTCCATAACCTCAGTCACCATTACGGGGACATGGGGGGCCAGCGACTCTGTGTCGTTGCTCAACTTCCTCCCAGGCCTTCCAGTATCTGTTCCGCCTGTTCTTCGGAAGCAGACTTTTCTGCCTTCCAAAGGTCTTCATTCCAGAGTTCTACGGATTGGTTCACTCCTACGACAACAACGCTCTCCCCGATCTCTGCATGCAGGCGCAGGGGTAGCGGTAGCGCTATTCTTCCTTGCTTGTCGAATGCAGCCGAAAACGCCGTTCCGAACACGGCTCTGTTGAGCTTGCGCTGACTCGTCGATGTCACGGCTTTGGCTGCCAGTTCATCTGCGAGTCGCTTCCATTCTGCGAGGGGATACACCCTGATACATTTCTCCGAGCCCTTCGTCAGCACGACGGTATCTCGCATGTCCCGGCGGAACTTGGGAGGTAGAGGCACTCTTCCTTTGTCGTCTAGTTTGTAGACATGCTCTCCAAAGAACATCCCAATCTCCCCCTTCAGGGTTTTTTGTTCCCTTTCTCCCCACTTTTCCCCACGACACTATTTAAGAACTTCGCATACTGTTTGTCAAGTCCCCGCGCATCACCAGATGGTCATGGGGTCGAACGAGGCACCGAATTCATTTCTGCCTCTGTCTGTGGTAAAATCTTCAGCTTGGTGGCAACTACTGTGCGGTGCTCTTATGCGTATAGATATCCTTTGTCTGTTTCCGGAGATGTTTGTGTCTCCCTTCAGTCACAGCATTGTGAAGAGGGCAGAGGATAACGGGTTCGTTAAGGTTGTTACTCACAACATAAGGGACTACACACATGACAGGCACGGCACGGCCGATGACTATCCTTATGGTGGGGGCGCCGGCATGGTGCTCAAGCCGGAGCCGATTTTCGAGGCATGTGAAGACATCGGGCAGTTGACGGGTGTCGGGAATATCCCGACAATCCTGTTGACGCCTCAGGGCAGGCCATTTACCCAGCGGATTGCTGCCGAGCTTGCGGCTCAACCCCAGTTGATGTTCATCTGTGGTCACTACGAAGGTGTGGACGAGAGGGTGGCTGAGCATATAGTGACGGATGAACTCAGTATCGGTGACTACGTGCTCACTGGTGGCGAGATTGCAGCCATGGTGGTGGTAGATTCGGTTGTGAGGTTGATACCGGGCGTTCTGGGCTCGGATGAGTCCGCGGCGGATGACTCACATTCGGAGGGCTTGCTTGAATATCCGCAGTATACGCGTCCGGAGCAGTTTCGGGAGTGGAGTGTGCCGCCGATACTGCTTTCCGGTAATCATGGTGAAATCGCAGCGTGGAGGCGTCGCCAGTCTCTCTTGCGGACTGCGTTGAGGCGGCCAGATCTGCTGGACAAACTTACTTTGACAGACAAGGAGCTAGCATGGATATCAGACAGCTTATCGAGCCAAAGGTGAATGAGAACATTCCGCAATTGTTTCCTGGCGATACCGCGCGGGTCTCACTGCGCGTGAAAGAGGGTGACAAGGAGCGCGTACAGCATTTCCAGGGAATGGTCATTCGCATTCGGCGTGGCGTTGATGGCGGCCGTTTCACCTTGAGACGAGTTGCGTACGGCGTGGGAGTCGAGTACACGATTCCGTTCAGTTCTCCCCAGGTTGACGGAGTGGAAGTGCTGCGGCGTGGTAAGGCGAGGCGCGCCAAGCTCTACTACATGCGTGACCTGAGTGCCAAGAAGGCGAGACTGAAGGAAAAGCGCTCAGATAATCGGCCGTCCGAATCTACCGAAAACGACAGCGAGTAGTCTCGCCCTTGCTTCAAACTGATGCGCTACGCTGAGGTGGCGGTTGACGCCCCTTCGGGTCGTTCTACTTATTCGTATGGCGTCCCTGTGGGGTTCATCGCCCACCTCGGCCAGCTGGTCTGGGTTCCATTCGGGTCACGTACTGTACGTGGCGTCGTAGTGGAACTCTCTGCCACTCCCGCATACGAAGACACCCGTGACATGCTCTCTCTCGAGAGCAGCGTTTCTCTCTCTCCTCTGCAACTCAATCTGGCACGGTGGATGGAAGCCAGATATCTCTGTTCACTCTTCGCAGCCCTCGCGTTGTTTCTCCCTCCGGGTACAGACCGATCCCCTCTGGTTCGCTACGAGCCGACCGGCAACAGTCTCGAATCTGTTCCTGCCCTGTCTGCGCGACAGGGTGACATTCTCAGGCGCGCCACTGAACGCGAAGGACTGAGTGTTGCCGACATCCGCAAGAACCACGCTGGTGCGAACGGTGTGGCTGACGCCGAGATTCTGGTCCGGTCTGGACTTCTCAAGCGTGAAGAGACACCACGGGAACGTAGGACGAGGGAAAGCACGCAGCTCATGGTGAGCTCAACGGTAACTCAAAGGGAATTGCCCTCAAGCGTTGAGGCATTGCGCAGGTCACGAGCCACGAAACAGTTGGGAGTACTGGAGTATCTCCTGGCACAGGGGCGCGCTGTTGTGCTGGATGAATTGCGTGACAAGTGCAGCGCGACGCCGGCTATCGTTCGTGCACTTGAGGGTCGCGGACTGGTCAAGATTGAAGTGCAACGAGTCTGGCGGAATCCTCTTGTGCCTCTCTGCATTCGCTCGCTTCCTGTTCCGCGGCTCACAGAGGCGCAAAATCAAGTGTGGACGAGCATCAGGTCGCACTTTCAGCAGGATTCATCAACTGGTTTTCTCATATTTGGTGTGACAGGGAGTGGGAAGACCGAAGTGTATCTGCGCGCCGCTCATGAGGCGAGAAGCCAGGGGAAACGCTCGATATGCCTTGTCCCCGAGATAGCGCTTGCCGCTCAGACTGTCGAGCGGTTTGTCAGTCGTTTCCCGGGGCGGGTAGCCCTGATTCACAGTGGCCTGACGGAAGGCCAGCAATTCGATGAATGGGAGCGAGTGCGAAACGGTTCTTGCGACGTCGTCGTCGGGCCGCGGAGTGCCCTCTTCGCTCCAGTGGATAATCTCGGCCTCATCGTCCTCGATGAGGAGCATGAGTGGACCTACAAGCAGGACGATGCGACTCCGCGGTATCACGCCAGGGCGGTCGCTGAGGAGATGGCTCGCGCGAGCGGCGCTGTCCTGCTGCTGGGGAGTGCTACTCCTGATGTTGAGACCTTCCATCGAGCCGTCCGGGGCGAACTGCGGCTTCTGGAGTTGCCTGACAGGATTGGCCCGAATACCACGCTCCCGCCGGTGGAAGTGGTAGACATGCGGCAGGAGTTGCGGACAGGTAACGCCGGACTCTTCAGCCGGTCCCTCACGGAGGGAATCAAGGGTGCACTCGCTCGCCATGAACAGGTGCTCCTGTTTCTCAACCGCAGGGGCACTTCCACTATGGTGCAGTGTCGAGAGTGCGGACATGTATTCGGTTGTCCACGTTGCTCCGTGGCGCTGGCCCATCATTCGGCCCGGGGCAGGCTCGTCTGTCACCGGTGTGGATACTCGACGCCGGTGCCGGATGTATGTCCAGAGTGCAAGAGCCAAAGGCTGAGGCATCTTGGCGTTGGTACGCAGCGCGTTGTGGATGAAGTCGCAGCCGTGTTTCCGAAAGCGCGCGTCATCAGGTGGGACAGTGATGTGCCTGCCCGTGTGCGCGGTGAGTCAGGTTTGAGTACAGCCGTGCATGGCGGGCATGTCGACATCATCGTGGGTACTCAGATGGTTGCCAAGGGGCTTGATTTTCCGAATCTTACGCTTGTGGGTGTGGTGAGCGCTGACCAGGGGTTGAACGTGCCCGACTACAGGTCCGGTGAGCGGGTGTTTCAACTGTTGTGTCAGGCTGCAGGCAGGGCCGGTCGTGGGTTGCAGCCAGGTCGTGTCGTCGTTCAGACATATGATCCCGAGAATTACGTTGTGCGCGCGGCTGCTACGCATGACTACAGAAGCCTGTACAGGGAAGAGATTCGCTATCGTGAGGAGGCCTACTATCCTCCGTTCTGCTCGCTTGTTCGTCTTGTGTGCGCAAATGTGAATGAGCAGCGCTGCCGGGCTGAGGCAGAACGTGTGTACGCTGCCCTCCTGTGCAGGGCCGACGGGACGGACACACGAGTCTCGAAGCCTCTATCACCGTACCTGCGAAGGCTCCGGGGCAGATATCGCCTTCAGATTATTCTGCGGGGCAGCGCTCCTGCGGTGGTCCTGGAAGGATTGTCACTGGCGCGTGGCTGGACGGTCGATGTTGACCCTGTGAGCGTTGCCTAGTTCAGCGAGCGGTGCCACAATGAGCCAGGGGGTGCGAGATGCACATATTGGGAATCATGGGCAGTCCACGGAGGGCAGGCAACACGGACATACTGCTTGACCGTGCCCTTGAAGGTGCAGTCGAGGCGGGGGCCGAAACGGAGAAGCTGCTGATATCTCAGTTGGACGTCCGCCCTTGCATGGAACTCTACCACTGTGCTGTCGATGGCACCTGCTCAATTCACGATGACATGCGGGGACTGTATGAGAAACTGGTTGCCGCTGACGCGGTCATTCTTGCTTCGCCGATATTCTTCTACGGGCTGGCAAGTCAGACCAAGGCACTTGTGGATCGGTGTCAGGCGTTGTGGGTGCGTCGCTACGTGCTGAAGACGTGGATACCTGAACCGGGGCGCCGCCATGGAGCACTTATTGCAGTAGGTGCGACCGGAGGTCCACGGTTGTTTGATGGTGTGAAGCTTACCGCGAAGTACTTCTTTGACGCCGTGGGCGTTGACTACTCTGAAGAGTTGCTGGTGAGGGGAGTGGACGCAAAAGGGGAAGTCAGCGACCGCCCTGCCTATCTTGAGAGTGCGCATGAACTTGGCAGGAGACTCGCAACAGGCAAAGGCACAAGCCGGGATGGAGTCTGACACAGCCTGCACAACACAGTTCATGCGCGAGCGCTCTCGTTTCTTTTCTTTGACACTCTCATATGACGCGGCTACAATCGAATGAAGGCATTGCCCCCCTCGAGTTGGCGGATGACAATGGGGATCTGGAGGTGTGGCTGAAGGAGATTCGCGAGTCAAGAAGGGATGTACGGGAAACCTCGTCGTGAACACTCGCGGCTGAGGATGCCTTTATCTTCCATCTTCTCTGTCTTTTCATGGTCGGTTGTCCTCCCATACGTTCAGAGGTAATTTGACAGTTGCCACATTGTGCGGCAAAATAGTAATGATTACGATTATCAATAACGATGAGAACTACCAGGCAGAGAGAAGCGATTCTGAGAGTGGTACGGAGTGCGGATTCTCACCCTACCGCAGATGCTGTGTACGATGCGGTGCGAAAGGAGATTCCCGGTATCAGCCTGGGGACCGTGTATCGCAATCTCAAGCTGCTCGCGGAGGCGGGCGAAGTAATGGCCATGGAGAATGCAGGCTGTTCGAGCAGGTTCGATGGGTGCACTGAGGTTCATCATCATTTCCGCTGCGAAGTGTGCGGGAGAGTGTTCGATGTCGCGGATATGCTCGGGAGCGATATTGACCGTGTAGTTGAAGCCCAGACGGGTTTTGAGGTGCGTGGGCACTGCCTGGAGTTTCGAGGTGTGTGTGCCAGTTGCGGGGAAGTGAGTGGGCGTGAGTGAGAGACGCTGGAAGACAGGCACCGGCGCGAATATGAAAGAGGAGCAGAACGATGGCAGTATTTACGGCAAGCGAGTTGATCGACGTTGCGGTGGGGATTGAACGCAATGGTGTTGCGTACTATGGTTCACTTTCGGAGATTGCAGGGGATTCGTCGCTGAAAAAGACGTATGCGGACCTCGCGGACATGGAGCGACACCATGTGGAGCTCTTCGAGAAGATGAGAAGTGCCGTCAGCGACGAAGGAGCCGGGGCGCCGGAAATCGAGGAGGCCGAGTACGAGGCGTATCTGAATGCGCTCATCGATTCGTCGGTGTTCACCGATGACAAGGTAGCGAGGGAGCTTGCTCAGAAGGCTGCCGGCCCTGCTGAGGCACTTCAACTTGCTCTGAGGGCAGAAAAGGATTCAATTCTTTTCTATACGGAGATGCGCGAACTGGTTCCTCAGCGCGACCGCGAAGCTATCGACAACATTATCAAGGAGGAGAGGAAACACGTGCGGGAACTCTCCGAACTGAAACAGCGCTATATGTAGAGGAGGAAAAGGCGATGCAGCAAGACTCGAAGCGGATGGAGATTCTCAGGAAGGCGATGGAGATCGAAGCGGCCGAGAAGGGCTACTACGAGAAGGCTGCGGCTGCGGCCGAGAACCCCATTGCCAAAAAGCTCTTCGAAAGACTGGCGTTTGAAGAGGATGCTCATGCGAAGAAGTTCCGTGAACTGGAGGCGCAACTGGGCAAGTCTGCAGACTGGCCTGCTGGGGAGGCTCCCTCCTGGGAGGGCAAGGAATTGAAACTGGTGTTCGCCGGTCTCAAGAGCGCGTCTCCGCAGGATGTGAAGGTCGCGAAGACCGAACTTGATGCAATGCAGGCAGCGATGGGCCGTGAGCTCCAGGCCTATGACATGTACCGGACGCGAAGTGAGGAGAGTACGTCTCCTGCGGAGAAGAGGTTCTATCAGGTTCTGGCCGGTGAGGAGCGCATGCATCACCTTGCGCTTCTGGATTCATACGAGTACCTGACCGACCCCGCGGGCTGGTTCACTGTGAAGGAGAAATGGACGCTTGAAGGATAGTACAGGCTCTCTGGAAGGAGGACCCATGGATGATGTGATGCTGTCGGTAGAGGGGTTGCGCGTTGAAGTCGGCGGCGTGGAGATATTGCATGGCATCGACCTGACCATCAGGTACGGGGAGACGGCTGCTCTGTTCGGGCCAAATGGCAGCGGCAAGAGCACCCTCCTCATGACTCTGATGGGTTTTCCCAAGCACGTCGTTGTTGGAGGTAGCATCATTTTCAAAGGCCAGGATGTCACCGGAATGTCCGTCGATGAACGCGCCAGGCTCGGCATGGGAATCTCCTTCCAGAGACCGCCTGTCGTGCGAGGAGTGAAGACACGTGACATGGTTGGCGCCTGTCTGCGGCGCGAGGCGTCTGAGGGCGAACTTCGTGATATGGCTGCGGCTGCCGGAATGGAGGAATTCCTGGACCGCGACGTCAATTATGGTTTCTCCGGCGGAGAAATCAAGCGGTCGGAACTGCTACAACTCCTGGCGCAGAATCCTGACTTCGTGCTTCTTGACGAGCCCGAGTCAGGCGTTGACCTTGTCAACATCGCCGTAATTGGCGACCTCATCAACAGGCTTCTGCAGAAGGATGTGCGGATTCGTGAACGGAGCCACTCTGGTCTCATTATCACGCATACGGGCCATGTCCTTGACTACGTGAGCGCACGCACGGGCTACGTCATGATTGACGGCCGGCTCTCATGCGGCGGCGATCCTCACGAAATCCTATCTACCATCAAGCAGCATGGCTATGAGGAGTGCGCACAATGCGTGAAGTGATACCTGAATCCGGCGATGCTCTCAAGGAAATGGCATCGTCGGCGGGTGCGTACAACGAACCTGATCCCGGTGCTTTCGTTGTTGACGCTCCCGATGTGCCCTACGTGGAAGACCCGTCCAGTCTGCCGGGCAAAGTGAAAGCACGGATGCTCCAGTCAGGCGTCATGATTGACGACCTCTCTGGCAGGGCAGGAACCTTCATACAGGTGGACCACACTCCCGTGCATATCTCTCTGGCGCAGGACGGGATTGAGATGATGTCTGTGAGGGAGGCACGTGAGAAGCATGACTGGCTCTCCGACTATTGGTGGAAAGCAGTCGACGCCGACGCCGACAGGTTCACATCAAACGTGGACCATGGCGACTACAACGGCTATTTCATCAGGGCGCTTCCCGGGCAGAAGACACTTCTGCCGCTGCAGGCCTGCCTATACCTGGACACGGATGGCCTTGCGCAGAATGTACATAACGTCGTAATTGCGGAAGAGGGTTCAGAACTTCACATTATTACGGGGTGTACATCGGGTACACACAGTGGCATGGGGTTGCATCTGGGTGTTTCTGAGTTCTACGTGCAGAAGGGAGCGAAGCTGACATTTACGATGATTCATGATTGGCAACCGGGCATCTCGGTTCGGCCTCGCACAGGCATCATCGTTGAAGAAGGCGGTACTTTCCTGAGCAACTACGTCATCATGAAGCCCGTGAAGGATGTACAGACAAACCCTGTTGCACGCTGTGTGGGACCGGGTGCCACTGTTCGATTCAACTCAGTAATAGCCGGCTTCCCTGGAGGGCGGATGGATCTTGGTTCAACCGTGTATCTTGATGCGCCTGGCTCGCGTACGGAAGTTATCTCCCGTGCCATCGCGGTTGGGGGCGAGATAGTTGCACGCGGCTACATCGAGGGAAACGCGCCTGACGTGAGAGGACATCTTGAGTGCCGTGGATTGATTCTCGACAAGGGTGGAGTCATTCACGCGGTTCCTGAATTGCGCGGCACGGTTGCCGGAATAGATCTCTCACATGAGGCGGCGGTTGGGAAGATTGCGGAGGAAGAGGTGCAGTACTTGATGGCGCGGGGGTTGACGCATGACGAGGCAGCAGCGACCATCGTTCGTGGCTTTCTGCACGTTGACATTGAAGGTCTTCCTGATGCCTTGAACCAGGAGATGCAGCGCGCTATCGAGGCGAGCGAAGGCGACCTCATGTAGAGCGGGTGGCTCAAACATATGATAGGAGGTTTGTCGAAATGGGCAAGTACAAGTGCACAGTGTGCGGCTACATCTACGATCCCGCTGTGGGAGACCCCGATAGCGGAGTGGCGCCGGGAACGGCATTTGAAGACCTGGCGGATGACTGGGTCTGCCCCGTTTGTGGTGCTGCGAAGAGCGAATTTGAGAAGGTTGAGGGATAGCATATGACGACCAGCCCTCTTCTTCAGGGTAGCAGGACTGCTGACGCCCTGAAGCAAATGATTGCGAACGAGTCCGAGTCGTTTCAAAGATACTCGTACTACGCTGAATTGGCCAAGAAGGCAGGCCTTGAACAAACAGCTGACGTCTTGACGGCGACGGCTCGAAATGAGGGTGAGCATGCTCATCGCGGACTCGCGTTTCTGTTGGGCAAGGCTGATGCCTCCAGGTTCCTCGACAATGCTGCCGAGAGAGAGAAGCGGGAGCGGACCGAGTCATTTGCGGACTTTGAGGGTATCGCACGTGCTGAAGGTTTCGGTGAGATTGCCGACTATTTTGCTGAAGTGATGAAGGCCGCTGAGAGACAGGAATACATGGTGAGGCTGCTCCGCGATGCTCTGAGTCACGGCCAGACTCTTGAGGGCAGGACTGTGAGCTACTCGGCGGTTGACATGGCGCAGGTCCTGCTGCCTGACCAGTCAAACGCTGCCGGCTACGTGCACGGTGGCGAATTGATGAAGGTCATGGACAATGCGGCCTGGGTCGTGGCATGTCGTCACTCAAGAAAGAACGGCGTGACAGCCAACGTTGAAGAGATGAATTTCCACAGCCGTGTCAAGGTCGGCGATCTTGTGCTCATGCATGCGCGGATAATCTATGCTGGCAGAACCTCCATGGAAGTGAGGATAGACGTCGAGACGGAGGACTTGTTCTCCGGCAGAAAAGTGAAAGCGCTGACTGCCTATTTCACGGTGGTTGCGATTGACGCCTACGGAAACCCAGCGTCTGTGCCGCCGCTGATTGTCAGTACGAAGGAAGAGGAAGACCTGTTTGCGGAAGGCAAGGCCCGCTACGAGGCCCGCAAGAAACTACGGCAGTCGAAGGGAACGAAAGGAGCCTAGTGTTTTGAACAGTATGACCACAGAGCAATTCAGCGCGGTGATGGACGCCATACCTATGGAACTGGCATTCATCGACGAGAAGGACAATCTTCGCTTCTGGAATCAGGCCGCAACGCGAAGTTCGGCGTGGCAGACTTCCTGCCTGGATAATCCTGTGCAGGATTGCCATATGGAGAAGAGTCGTCCCGCGGTGAACAGCATCATTGCCAAGCTGAGGAGTGGCCAGAAAGATGTGGTGGATAGGACGATAGCAGGAAACGGAAAGGTCAAACGCCTCAGGTGGATTGCTGTCAGGAATGCGGACGGTGAGTACATGGGTACTCTCGAAATGGTGCAGGACGGTGCCGAAGTAGCAGGCATCTCGCAGGAAGCTGCCGCGAAACCCGATTGATGGGAGGATGGACATGATTGAGCATCTGACGGGAGAACAACTCGAGCGGGTCCTTGAGTCGCTGCCACTGGACATCTCTTTCGTGGACGCGAACGACAAGCTGAAGTACTGGAACAGGCATGAAACCAGGGTGTTTAAGAGGCCGTATTCCGCGCTCAACACGCCTGTTCAGAAATGCCATCCAGAGAGGAGCGTGGACAAGGTCGAGCGCATCATTGAGGACTTCAAAGCAGGCAAGAGAGACATGGCGGAGTTCTGGATAGATATGCGTGGTATGAAACTCTATATCCGCTACTTCCCTGTGAGGAGCGCGACCGGAGAATATCTGGGCACACTTGAGGTGGCCCAGGAGGTATCCAGGATTCGCGAACTTGAGGGACAGAAGCGGCTACTCGATGAATAGAAAGGACGGCGTATGAGACCTCGAAAAGTGTGTGACGGTATTCAATGGGTAGGGGCAATCGACTGGGAGAGAACCCTTTTCGATGAGTTGATTCCTCTTCCCGATGGCACAAGCTACAACGCGTACCTGGTGACCGGTTCGGAGAAAACGGCACTTGTGGATGCGGTGGACCCGACGAAGAACGACGTACTCTGCTCCATGCTTGACACAGCGGGTGTCAAGAAGCTGGACTACGTGGTTGCCAACCACGCGGAGCAGGACCATTCAGGTAGCATCCCGTTCATGCTTGAACGGTATCCCGAGGCGCAGCTTCTGTGCAGCACGAAGGCGAAGGGTATGCTCGTGGACCTGTTGCAGATTCCCGAGGAGCGCATCGTTCCTGTCGCGGATGGTGACACTGTCTCACTGGGTGATATGACGTTGCAGTTCATTCATGCTGCCTGGGTGCACTGGCCTGAGACTATGCTCACCTATGTACCTGAGCGACGGGCACTTCTGTCCTGTGACCTGTTCGGGTCTCATCTGGCCACTCCCGACCTGTTCGTCTCTGACCCTGCGAAAGTCTACAGGTCGGCGAAGCGCTACTTCGCCGAAATAATGATGCCGTTCCGAACGAACATCGTGAAGCACATGGAGAAACTGGCTGACTATGACATCGATATCATCGCGCCAAGCCATGGACCGCTTCATGACAAACCTGCGTTCATCATGGATGCCTACAGGGAGTGGGTGTCCGGTCCGCCGTTGAACAAAGTCGTGATTCCTTACATATCCATGCATGGAAGCACGCAGGTGCTAGTGGATAGATTGGTCTCGTCGCTGTCGGACAAGGGAGTGATGGCTGTGCCGCACTATCTGTCGTCGGGTGACACCGGACGGCTCGCGATGGAACTTGTGGACACGGGTACCGTCGTTCTTGGTACGCCGACCGTTCTGGCAGGGGCGCATCCGCTCGTGGCCTACGCGGCCATCCTGGCAAATGCCCTGAGGCCCAAGGTGCAGTTTGCCTCTATCATCGGGTCGTATGGATGGGGAGGCAAGGCAGTTGACCAACTGGTGTCGCTGGTGCCGAATCTGAAGGTGGAAGTGCTGGCTCCTGTGCTTGTGAAAGGATACCCGCGTGAAGCAGACCTCCAGGCGATCGACGCATTGGCTGCGCTCATCGCGGAGAAACACGGTGCATCGAATCTGAAATAGCGTTTCGCATCTACAGGACTGCTGAGGAAAAAGGAGGATAGGAAATGAGAATTGGAGATGTTGTGAAGACCGCTTCTGCTGAAGGGAAAGAGAAGCACACGCCGGTCATTGAGGTGGGCAAAGGCAAGGGAGAAGCCGGCGCCGATATTGTCCACGTGGTCGTCGGCAAGGAAGTGCCACACCCGAACACGATTGAACATCACATCGCATGGGTCTCGTTGTATGGTGTGAAGGCAGACGGACAGGTCATCAACCTTGGCCGGTCTGATTTCGCCCCTGCATACACAAGTCCCAATGTCAGGTTCCAGGTTCCCGTTGACCAGTTCAAGGCGTTCTGCGCCGTCTCATACTGCAATGTTCACGGTGTGTGGGAGAACTGCCTCGAGATGTAGTCCCACAGGGGTAACCGGCGCATTGCTGCACTCAGTGAGTGCGGCTGGATAGCGATTTTGAAATAGGGAGGTGTTCTCGATGGAAGAACAGATGCAAGAGGTTGTACCAATGCCCAGGCTTGGGGAGATGGCACCAGATTTTGAGGCTCCAACCACTCATGGCGTGTTGAAGCTGTCCGATTTCAAAGGAAGCTGGCTCATCATGTTCTCGCATCCGGCGGACTTCACGCCGGTATGTACGACAGAGTTCATGGCTTTCGCCCAGATTCACCCGGAGTTGCAGAAACGCGGCGTCGAACTGCTCGGTCTCAGTGTCGACAGCATCACCTCACACATCGCATGGGCACGCAACATTGAGGAGAAGACCGGCGTCAAGATTACGTTCCCGATTATTGCTGACCTGAACAAGGATGTGTCCACGAAATTCGGCATGGTTCATCCCGGACAGAGTAAGACGGAGACAGTGCGAACCGTCTTTGTGATAGACCCGAAACAGGTCATTCGGCTGATTCTGTACTATCCGCTGTCAACCGGGCGCAATATGGATGAGATTATGCGCGTGATTGATGCACTGCAGACGACGGATGCGAACGGCGTTGCCACACCGGCCAACTGGAGGCCAGGTGAGAAGGTCATCGTTCCTCCTCCTTCAACGCAGGAGATGGCTGAGGACAGGCTGAAGCAGGGCTATGAGTGCGTGGACTGGTACTTCTGCAAGAAAAACGTATAGGGAGGCGATGCGAAATGCCATGCGTTGGACCAGACGGAAAACCTACTGAGTCCGGTATTGCGATGCTCGGTGCGTTGAAGGCTGGCAAGACGTCCCCTGAGGATATCGCTGCCGCAACCGGCCGACCTTTGTACCGTGTGCGGAGCGGACTTCGCGACCTTGTTATGGCCGGTCTCGCCTCTGAGAACGGTGAGTCGTATGCACTGACCAAAGAGGGCGCTGCAATACTCTAGGAGCTTCGGCGCGTCCGAAGTGACTCCTACCACACTTGTGGCCTGTCGGGCGCGGGAAGCTCCGGGGTTCCTCGGAGCGCCGCGCCTGATTGGTTATCCTGTATCGTGATGGAGCAGGAGGCTGACATGAACGGTAGCAACCGGTTTACGTTTCTGGTTGGCGGAGAGGCAGGGCACGGCGTAAAGCGCGCCGGCACCGTCGCTGCGGAACTGTTTGCAGAATCTGGCAGGTATACCTTTGAATATGATGATTATCAGAGCCTCATAAGGGGCGGACACAACTTCTCCGTAGTCACGTCTTCTGTGAAGCCTGTCTTCAGCCAGTATCTTCATGCCGATGTTGTGGTCGCGCTTGACGCGCGCAGCTACCGGTTGCACCACGACCATGTGGCGAAGTCGGGACTGCTGGTCTACAACAGCGATGTGGTCAAAGATGCGGATTCTGGTGCGATCGGACTGCCGCTATCCACGCTGGCGAAAGGCTACACTCTGCCCGGCCTGAGGCTTGGTGTCGGTTCGGTGGCTGTATTGATGGCTGCGTGCGGGTTCGGTCGCGATGAGACGGCAGAACTCATACGGAAGAAATATCCCCATGATGCCGACAACAACGTCGCGTACGGCCTCTCGGTCTACGATGTTGCCCTCCCCGCTGTGGGAAGCAGGTACGTCCTCGCGAAGGGGAAGGCTCCCGCAACGATGTTGACGGGAAACGAGGCAATCGGTCTGGGTGCGTATGCCGGTGGCCTCGATATGTACTTCGCGTATCCGATGACGCCGGCGTCATCGATTCTGCATTTCCTCGCCGCGCATGCGAAAGACTTCGGTATCGCTGTTGTGCATCCCGAGAGCGAAATCGCAGTGATGAACATGGCTATCGGTGCCGCTTCTGCGGGTGCCCATGTGGTTGTTGGAAGCAGTGGTGGTGGATTCGCGCTGATGGAAGAAGCGATGTCACTCGCAGGGATGGCAGAGGTCCCCCTGCTGTGCGCACTGTCCTCCCGCCCCGGTCCATCAACCGGCGTCCCTACCTACACAGGACAGGCCGACCTGTCCTTCGCGCTCAACCAGGGGCACGGAGAGTTCCCTCGCATCGTGGCGTCACCGGGTACGGTGGAGGAGGCCTACTATCTTTCTGCTGAGTTGATGGAACTCGCATGGGCCTACCAGGTTCCGGCGATTGTGCTCACTGAGAAGCACCTGTCGGAGAGCCGAATGACGGTGGACCTGTCCGGCAAGCTCTCGGACGTGGCAGAGCCGGTCATGGACAAGGGGCGCGATGAGTACCATCGCTACGCTGAAACACCCGACGGCGTGTCTCCTCTACGCTTCTTTCCCTCAAGTAAGCTCATCAAGTGGACCAGCTATGAGCACGACGAACTGGGAATCTCAACTGAAGATGCAGGCCAGATTGTGCGTATGCAGGACAAGCGGTTGAGGAAGGCCCGGTCACTGGAAAAGGCCATCCGGGGCATGAAGACGGTGAAGCATTTTGGCTCGGGAGGCCCGGTCATTGTTACGTATGGGTCCACAGTCATGAGCGTACTGGAGGCTCTGTCGAGCGGCGATATCGAAGCTGAAGTGCTGCAGATTGTGTACCTGGCGCCGTTCCCTGTATGGGAATTTGCGTCACTCTCGGGTCGGGATGTGATAGTGGTTGAGCAGAGTTCCACTGCTCAACTTGCGGCGCTGCTTCAGCGTGAAACAGATGTCACGGTGCGGAGCACCGTAACGCAATATGATGGCAGGCCATTCGACCCTGAGGAGCTTGCGGTCCGGTTGAAGGAGGTAGTCGCACATGGATGATTTGGCCACGTACGCAGAGAACACATGGTGTCCCGGTTGCGGAAATTTTGGCCTTCTCAATGCCTTTAAGAAGGCCGTGCGTAACCTCGAATCGCAAGGCGTCGAGAGGAGTGACATTGTCATTACTGCCGGCATCGGCTGCCACGCGAAGATATTCGACTACTTGAATCTGAGTGGCTTCTATTCGTTGCATGGGCGCTCAATGGCGACTGCACAGGGGATGAAGCTTGCGAACCCGAACCTGAAGGTTGTTGTCTTCGCCGGTGATGGCGATGCGTACGGTGAAGGTCTGGCGCACATGGTGTTTGCCGCCAAGAGAAATTCGGACATCACCGTGATTGTGCACAACAATGGGGTCTATGGTCTGACCACCGGCCAGTTCACGCCGACGAGCGCCAGGGGCTTCAAGGGCCCGTCTACGCCCGACGGAAGTGCGGAAGAGCCGTTCAATCCCCTCGGATTGATGCTTTCGGCTGGCGCTACCTTCGTGGCTCGTGGCTATCCCGTCAAACTTGACCATCTGTCTGATCTGATGGCCAGGGCAATCATGCATGAAGGATTCTCCCTTGTTGATGTCTTGCAGCCGTGCGTCTCATTCAACAACACCTACAGCCTCTACAACGAGCGTGTGACCGAACTGGAAGTCGTGCCCGATTCGTTCGAGGATGCGATAGGTGCGGCACGCCGCACCGACCGATTGCTTGTGGGGGTACTGCGGGATGTGGAGAAGGAGCCCTTTCACAAGGGACTGATGGGAGACTTCGTGCCCGCGAAGCAGAGGGCTACGGACAGCAGAAGGTCCAGAGCCATTGCCACGCTCTTGCGTTGACTGAAGGGGCCTCGGGCCATGATGGATGGATAGCTCTCCTGGGAGCGATGATACTTGCTGTGGGGGTGAGGTTATGAGTCTGCGAAAGATTAGGTGGAAGGGCAGTGCGCTTGGGGTGACGTGCGTGTTGCTGTTGGGAATGCTGGGAGGTCTGTCATGTGCTGGGGCTCCTGCGGATGAGGCTGCTTCTGATGGCGAGCAACAAGCGGACGTTCCTGCTGAGTCGGGTGAAGGTGAGAAGAGCAATGGTGGGGATGCCCCTGTTGCCGACTGGATTGCTGATGGCGAGGTGACCCCGGGTGAGTATGCAGGCACCCTGGACAAGGGAACCTACAGGCTCCACTGGGTCAGTACCACTGACACGATTCGTATGGCAATTGAGGCTGGCACCAGTGGTTGGGTTGCAGTTGGCTTTCAGCCCGGGAATCGAATGAAGGATGCTGACATCGTGATGGGGATGGTTTCCGACGGTCAGGCAATCGTCATTGACTCGTTCAGCACCGGTGACTTCGGGCCGCACCGTGCGGATTCGGAGTTCGGTGGGACGGACGACCTGCTGGAATATGATGCCCTGGAAAGTGACGGCATGACTGTGGTCGAGTTCGAACGCGCTCTGGACACGGGCGACGAATACGATGTGGCGCTTCAGAGAGGCCTGGAGGTGGGACTCATATGGGCATACGGGTCTACCGACAGTGAAGGTGAGAAACACTCGACGCGAGGATACGCTGAGATTGTTCCATAGCGCAGGTATTGCGAGACGGAGGCGTTCATGTTCGCAACGATTGCTGCAGCGAGGGTACTCTTTCTTTCCGGTTTGCTGATGCTCGTGGTGTCACTGCTGCTTATGGCTTCATGCCGGTGCGTTCCATCGAAAGGGTTGCTGGGAGCACTCAGAAGAGCTTCCTGGTTCACCCGATTGTTCTCGCGACACTGCGTTCTATGGACGATATTCGCCGCGGTACTGGTTGTCCATATAGTGTTTGCGGTCGGTTTCCTCGGCATTCCCTGGTAGCGTGCCTCCTGGTCATGGCAGCGGCGGCAATCATGAGCTAGAATTACCCGTCCTGCAGATGGGTGCAGACGATTCATAGAATCATCGATTATTGAATCGTGAATCTTACCTGTCGAGTTTCGCACACATGGAGTCAACGACTCAGTGGTCTTCCAACTCTGGTTGAGAGAACTCGTGAGCGGTTTCATTTAATGCTGAACCGGCAAGTTTTGTACAGAGGTGACTTGTTAGAGTGGCGCGTTTAGATATTAGAACTCTTCCTGATCCTGTATTGAGAGCCCCTGCGAAGAAGGTGCCGCTCATCGATTCTTCGCTTCATCGTTTGATAGACGAGATGATTGAGACGATGAATGCGGCGAACGGTGCCGGTCTGGCTGCCCCGCAGGTCGGAGTGTCGCTCCGAATTGCGGTTATTGGGATTCCTGATGAGGAGATACTCACCCTTATCAACCCTGTGATTGTGAAAAAGAAAGGTCAACGACTCATTGAGGAGGGATGCCTTTCGATTCCGGGATACCAGGGTGAGGTGAGACGCGCGGTGACGGTGAAAGTGAAGGCGTTTGACCTGGAAGGCAGAGAGTTCAGGATAACTGCGACCGACGACCTGCTTGCGCAGGCTCTTGAGCATGAGATTGACCACCTCTCGGGCACCCTCTACGTTGATCTTCTGGATGGCCCCGAACACCTGTGGCGGACCGATGGCCGAATGCAGGAATAGCCGGCATTTCGCCGGCTATTCCGCACTTATTACATTCCTATTGCTACTATTGGATTCGCTTCTTCCTGTATAGCCTCGTGGCGAACATCCCCATCCCCATGAGGGCAATACCTATCAGCGTGCCTATGAGCCACCAGTTCACCTGGTGTGACGACGTAAACGCACCGTTGAGTCCTGCAATCTCTACACTGTAATTGCCCCTGGCAACGTTGGCTATCTGGAACCTCACGAGTTTGCTCTCGCCGCCCTGTACGGTTACGTCCTGTGAGCCCACGACTGCACCGTTCAACATCAGTTCGGCGGTGTAGGTCCCTTCTACTTCACCCTCGTTGGTGATGGTCGCCGTAATCGTGACGTTGTTGCCAGTCCGTGTGACGAAGGGTATAGGCGCCCACATCTCATCGACCAATGGCTGGACGATGAGGTCGCTGCCGATAAATTGGGCCGCGGTTGGCGTGGGTTCTATTGCAGGAGTTGGCGCAGGGGCAGTTTCTATGGCATCGCCGGTAGTCGCCAGTACGACAAATGTACTGAAATGCCTCACGTCTGCGGTGGCGGTACCGATGCTGGCAACCTGACCTGTTCGGGGTGGCTGGAACTCCCATTCTTCAGTGTCAGGGTTCCACGCGGCTATGCCGACCGCGGTAGTGTTGTCATCGAGGCTGTTCTCGTCGTAGTCCAGTTGCATGCCAACAGCTCTGTCGAAGAAGACTGACGTGGTCGGCTTCCCCGTTGCAGTGTAGCCGATAAAGGTATAGACCTCGGTCATCGCTTCAGCGCCATCGGGCAGGGGTGGAGGGTCGTCTGAAACACGCATCCGTATCCATCGGGGAGGGCCGGGATTGAATTGGTCGTCCCTCTCGTAGGTTACCCGTGTGCCCTTGGTCAACTCGAGGAAGTTGAGTTCGTCACGGTCCTCCGGCACATAGTCTGCACGGCAACGGCCGTCGTCGCATGTCACATAGACGCGGGTCACTTCGCCCATCATGTCCACGTCGAAGAAGCAGGTGGGGTCTCCCGGTATCCATGTGCTGCCGCCACTTGACGGAGGAGTGTTCACGAAAACGATTGCGGTATCTTTGCTACTACAGCCGTTCTCGTCAGTGACCGTGACAGTGTAAGTCGTGGTGCTTGTGGGTGACACGTATGGGTTGGGGTCAGAGGGCTCATCATCAAAGCCTGTGGTTGGCGTCCAACTGTAGGTGAGAGTTCCCTCTCCTCCTGTGCCTGTGGGAGAACCGCCAAGTCGTGTTGAGCCTCCGCGCGTAATCGTATGGTTGGCCCCGGCATCGGCGTCAGGTCCGCTAAGTATCGTGATGGCGCCGGTTGCCACAGCCGGGCCGCATGGACTGTCGGGGCACTCACATGTGACGGTGTACGAATACGTGTCGGGCACAGAAGTGTTGACAGCACTGTAGTCCAGCGTCATCTCGCAGCACTCAGGCCCCGAACAACCCGCACCCTTCGTAATGAACAGGTCGTCATCCAGAGTCGTGTCCAGACAGGTGGAAAAGTCGGGCGCTGTGGCTTCACAGGGAGCCACTACCGTGAGGGTTCCTTGCGCTGTTGTCGCCCCACAGGGGCTATCGGGACATTCACAGCTTATGACGTACGGATAGGTGCCGGCCGTCAGTGATACAGCTGTTGGGTCTACGGCTACTGTCCCTGTCTGCGTACTCATCAACAGTATCTCTGGCACACAGCATTCGTCGCCGTTGCAGTGAGCGCCATTGTCATAGAACAGCTGGTCGTTGACAGGGGTGCCCTCGCAGATTGAGAAATCTGGGGCGGTGGGGGTTTCGCAAGGTGCGACGACGGTGTAAGTCTTGGTATCGGAATCCGAGCAGCCGTGTGCGTCGGTGTAGGAGTAGGTGATGGTGTAGGAACCGGCGCCCAGCGA
>JAFGFT010000015.1 GCA_016930935.1 Dehalococcoidia bacterium
ATAAGATAGCGCTCCATCTGCTGACGGTCCGTCACTACCCAATCCTCACCCACAATCGACTTGAGTTTTGCTGCGTCAAACATGTAGCCAGTTGTCTCCTTGTAATTATGTCAAATAGTGGGGCCAACCGTGTAGATGTTACAGTTGACTCCAGACCCATCATAGTCAAGAATCTCAGCCTTCACCAATTCTCCCGAGAACACGCTGAGAACAGAATCAAACACGCGCTTTCCCGCCTGCTCAACAATCTCTGTCCCCGAAACGATTGCACTCACATCGATGTCTATGTACTCACCCAGATTCCGGCACGTGTTCTCATTGCCGGATATCTTGATGACAGGACTCAGAGGAAACCCCTGCGGTGCTCCGATTCCCGTCGAGAACAGCATCACCTGGCATCCCACAGAGCCAAGACCTGTAAGGAATTCCATCTCCCGCCCGGGCGAGTCCATGAAGTATAGCCCAGGCTTCGCAGGTCGCTCACCATACCGCACGACACCGTCGATGGGCATCGTCCCGCCCTTCACAATCGCTCCCAGAGACTTCTCTTCAATCGTGGTCAGCCCACCCTTGATATTGCCCTCGGTCGGCTGGCCACCCCGCATATCCACACCCATGGCATTTACCCGGTTCTCCATTGCCCTCGCACAAGCAAGCAATTCTTCAGCCACTTGAGGTGACGACGCCCTACGAACGAGAATGTGCTCGGCGCCGATGATTTCCGTGGTCTCTCCGAAGATAACCGTGGCTCCCGCACGAACAAGCATGTCGACTGCCGCTCCGGCAGCAGTGTTGGACGCAAGACCTGAGGTCGTGTCAGATGCACCACACTTCACACCAATAATGAGTTCAGACAGCGGCACTTCGCGCCGCTCTGCTTTGACGTTGTCGACAAGGCGACGTGCCGCCTCGATTCCCTTCTTGGTAGCCGCAGTAATACCACCCATGGCCTGCACGCGCACAAGTTCGATAGGCTTTTCGTCCTTCAGCACAGCCACTATCTCATCCGCCTTGACCGACTCGCAACCGAGGCTCACCAGTACGACCGCCGCCACATTCGGGTTTCGGCAGAGCCCTATGAGCACATCCGTCACGATCTTCACATCCGTCGGCAACTGACAACAGCCCTGGTGATGAAGCATGGGACGCGCCCCATCTACTGCCATTCCTATCCGGCGGGCAACCTCATTCACACAACCCACAGTTGGTACAACCGCGACGTAGTTCCTTGCTCCAGCATGTCCATCAGGTCTTGAATACCCTTCCATGTTCTTTCCTTGCCTCCTTCTTTCGGCTCAGACGACATCATGACTACAGGAGTATCGCACCTGTAGAGGTGATGCAGGCATAGTCAACCAACTCATGCATAACTCGCTTCCATGTGGGAACCGCACAGACATGCTACCTTCGTGAATTACGTCCCCGGGCCATGGCGGCGAAGTGTCTGTCAAGTACCACCTCGCCCACCGATCTGCCGTTTCTCATCATCTCGATTCGCATCACAACCAGCCACCCTCACTGTCAATGCAGATGGTGGTTGCGTGGCAAAGACGCCCGAGGACTGGAACGGTGCGCGTAGTACCATTCAACAGAGATTGCCCCCGTCGCAGTCTTCCACAAGTCACGTCTACCCCGTCGTGGTTTTCATCAGACGCAGACCTACGACACGGCATCGGCATCACTATCTTCGCCCTCCAGCATAGAAGCACCAGGCGCGCCAAAAGGGAGCAGCGCGAAGCCCGGGTGCCACAAGGACAGACTTCAGTTCCTCTGCAAGCACAACTGGCCGGCTCCTATCCGTCTCACAAAGGAACACAACCAACCATCCCCCTGAACGCTAGAGGACCGTTCATGCCTGACCCGCATACTGGCACGCAACAAAACAACCCCATTTTACACAGCATCCTGCGGCAAAGGTAGCCCCTCCACTCACCTGTTCACGATGACAAATCGAACCGCGAAACTCCTTGACGCCTTGTTTGCAGCGATGCTACGCTTGCTTAATCCAGTCGTTATTCACGAAATGCAATCAGACGCGACGACCCACCGAATCTCAACCAGCGATGACATCGAGGTATCAACGTATCTCGGCATCGCCAAGTCTTTGCAGGGTGAAGAATCGGTCTCCAAGGAGACAACCCCTCTTTCCGGCCAGGAAACTATCATCATCCTCGACTTCGGCTCGCAGTACAGCATGCTCATCGCTCGCAGAATCCGCGAGTGTCACGTGTATTGTGAAATACTCCCGCACGACACGCCATGGGAGAAAGTCGAGCCGCTCAATCCAAAAGGATTCATCCTGTCAGGTGGCCCTGCCAGCGTCTATTCAGAGAACGCACCGCTTGCGCCCACGTACGTCTATGAGAAGCACCTTCCGGTACTGGGTATCTGCTATGGAATGCAGGCTATTGCCCATCAATTGGGAGGGCAGGTTGCCCCCGGTGACAAGCATGAGTACGGTCACGCCGTACTGCATCTTGACGTTCAGGAATCGCCCCTATTCGCAGGGTTGCCCCCATCCAGCCCTGTCTGGATGAGTCACGGCGACGTAGTGAGCCAGCTTCCACAGGGATTCCGCGCGCTTGCCTATACTGAGAACTCCCCACTCGCCGTTATTGGTAACGACGACAACATTTACGGCCTCCAGTTCCATCCCGAAGTTACGCACACACCGCAGGGGAAACAGCTCATCGAGAATTTTGTCTACAAAGTGTGCGGCTGCAGCGGCAACTGGACTCCGGCCCAGTTCATTACTGAGAGTATCGAACGGATTCGCGAGCAGGTGAAGGACGGCAAGGTCGTCTGCGCCCTCTCGGGTGGCGTCGATTCCGCCGTGACCGCAATGCTCATCTACAAGGCTATAGGCGACAACCTTACCTGTTTCTTCATAAACAATGGATTGCTTCGCAGAGAGGAACCAGAACGGGTCCTCGATACTTTCAAACACAATCTGAATGTTCAGGTTGTGTACGTTGAGGCAACCGACCGTTTCCTGGACAGGCTCAAAGGAGTCGTGGACCCGGAGAAGAAGCGCGTCATCATCGGCGAAGAGTTCATTCACATATTTGAGGAAGAAGCCGAGAAACTGGGACAGGCCGATTTCCTGGCTCAGGGCACAGTCTACCCGGATGTCATTGAGAGCAGCAGTTCTCCCGAACACAAGGCATCTGCCCGCATCAAGAGCCACCACAACGTCGGTGGTTTGCCTGAGCGGATGAAACTGAACCTTGTCGAACCTCTGAGGTACCTCTTCAAGGATGAGGTGCGTCAGGTCGGTCTTGCACTGGGACTGCCCGAGGAAATGATATGGCGTCAGCCTTTCCCCGGCCCCGGACTTGCCATTCGCGTTATCGGTGAAGTCACAAAAGAACGGCTCGAGATTCTTCGTTCAGCCGACTGGATTGTCATGAATGAGGTCAAGAAGGCCAAGCTCTATGGAGAGTTGTGGCAGAGCTTCGCAGTCCTCACAGACGTCAAGAGTGTCGGCGTGCAAGGCGATTTTCGTACATACGGCTACCTTATCGCGATCCGTGCAGTCAACAGTACTGACGCCATGACGGCCAACTGGGCACGATTGCCATACGAACTGCTGGATAGAATGTCTGACCGTATTGTGAACGAAGTTCCACACATTAACAGGGTTGTCTACGACATTACAGGCAAACCCCCCTCAACCATCGAGTGGGAGTAAGTGGTCAGGCAGGTGGATACGACTATCTCCACGCCCTTCATTTCAGGTCTTTCTGTAGCACTGCAGTAGTGCCATACAATCCCATGCTGAGAGGAGCATTGATACGTGAGGGTACTTGTTGTCGGCAACGGGGGAAGAGAGCACGCGCTCGTCTGGAAACTATCGCAGAGTAGCAGCAACCACCATGTGTTTGCCGCAAATGGAAATGCCGGCACACGTCTGCTGGCAGAGAACCTCCCCGTGCTTCCCACCGACATCGAAGGCATCGTTGCGGCAGCAACAACAATCAGAAGCGACCTCGTCGTGGTTGGCCCTGAAGTACCACTCGCAATGGGTCTGGTGGACAGTCTTCTTGCTGCAGGCATTCCCGCGTTCGGTCCTTCCCGCGCAGCAGCCCAGCTCGAATCAAGCAAGGCATTCGCGCACGCCATAATGCGGAAGTACGGCATTCCTGCTGCGGAGTCAAGAGAGTTCACGTCATTTGCGCAGGCACAAGCCTACGTGGCAACTCTTCATCCTCCACTCGTCGTCAAGGCAGACGGACTGGCCGCCGGCAAGGGAGCAATCATTGCGCAATCTCTCGAAGAGGCAGAGACAGCGCTCAGTGACATGCTCGAGCGCCGCGTCTTCGGTGATGCAGGTGACCGTGTGGTCATCGAGGAATTCCTCCAGGGCAAGGAGGTCAGCCTTCTCGCATTCACAGACGGTATCAGGGTGGCCCCAATGGTACCCGCATGTGACTACAAGAGGGCGCTCGACAACGACGCAGGACTGAATACAGGCGGCATGGGTTGCTATAGTCCCCCCGGCTTCTTCGGTCAAGACCTCATACAACGTGCGACGGACACTGTAATCAAGCCGATTGTCCACGCGATGAAGGAAGAGGGAAGAGAATACAGGGGCGTCATCTACGCAGGACTGATGATTCGCGACGATAGCATTCGCGTGCTCGAATTCAATGCACGCTTCGGAGACCCCGAGACTCAGGTGGTTCTCCCTCGACTGGAAAGCGACCTTGCGGAGACACTGCTTAGTTGCGTACAGGGAAGGCTCGACCCCACAACCGTGAAGTGGAAAGACCAATCTTGTGTCGGCGTGGTTCTGGCCTCTGGCGGCTACCCGGGACCCTATAAGAAAGGACTACCGATATCCGGCCTGGACGCAGTTGACAAGGACGTAGCTGTCTTCCATGCAGGAACCACGCTCGGAAGCGACGGCACAACCACAATCACGAACGGTGGCCGTGTACTTGCGGTAGTTGGAACAGGCGACACCATTTCCAGTGCACGTCAACGCGCCTATGACAACGTTGCGCGTGTATCATTTGAGGGAATGATGTATCGTAAGGACATCGCACTAAGGGAGGTCGAATAGGTGAGTCCACTAGTAGGAGTGGTCATGGGCAGTGCAAGCGACAAGGAACTTGTAGCTCCTGCGCTATTTATCCTGGAAGAATTTGGCGTGGCGCACGAAGTCAGCGTTATCTCCGCGCACCGCACCGCAGAAAAGGCCCGTTCCTACGCTCTCGCGGCCGAACAACGGGGCATCAAAGTCCTGATAGCAGCGGCAGGCTTTTCCGCACACCTTCCCGGCGTCCTTGCAAGCTGGAGCTACCTCCCGATAATCGGAATCCCCCTGCCAACAAGTGAGATGAAGGGAATAGACTCACTTCTGTCAATCGTGCAGATGCCCGGCGGCATTCCTGTTGCCTGCACTGGAATAGGAAAGAGCGGAGCCAAGAACGCCGCACTCCTCGCCATCCAGATGCTCGCAGTGCAGGATGAGCGACTCAGGAAAGCGTACCAGGCCTACAGAGAAACCATGGCCACCCAGTGAGGAACAAATGATTGAACGGTACTCCCGTCCCGA
>JAFGFT010000073.1 GCA_016930935.1 Dehalococcoidia bacterium
AAGACCTGATTACCGCTCTCCGGTATCTTGAGACAACCGGCTCGGTCTATCCCAAGGGCTACCGCATGCATCTTGAGTATCCGCTCCCGAAGGCCTACAAGACGATAGCGGACATGATGGGATATCTCGAATAGCCTTGCATACTCGTGTGAAGTGAAAAACGGCGATGAGGGCGACTCCCATGGGAACGCCCTCATCGAAGGCGCTACGGCTCTCAGCAATACATCAAGGAAAGGCCCGCTCAGGCGGCAGTCGCGGCGGTCCCGCTCTCCATGAGTGTTTTTCGGTCTATCTTTCCTGAGGCAATTCTGGGCAACTCTGCCATGAACTCGATGCGTTGCGGCAACTTATAGTCTGCAACGCTCCTGGCACAGAACGCACGCAATTCAGGTTTGGAGAGCTCTTTCTTCGGCTTGAGCACGACAAACAACGTGGGAACCTGTGACCCCCGCTCGTTCCACACACCGACGTACGCCACATCCACAATCGCTGGATGCGTCAGCGCAACGTACTCCACCTCAGTGGGAGCAATCTTGGTGCCGGCAGCCGTCACGATGAGAAAGCTCTTCTTCTCCACATACGTCACGTATCCATCCGCATCCTGCGTTACAAGGTCCCCCGTATGAAACCAGCCGTCTTCCAACACCATTGCGGTGAGTTCAGGCTCGTTGTAGTAGCCTTTCATCACGTTGTTGCCTTTGCACAGCGCCTCACCAACCTCTCCCAGGGCCACAGGGTTGCCGTCCTCATCAACAACCTTGAAGTCCAGCACAGGAAGGCCGGCCGTACCGAGCTTCCTGTCCTGCATCCCACCCATCGCGATTATGGGGCACTCTGTCGTGCCATATATCTCCGTGACGGTGAGCCCATACTTCTTCTCGAACGCCTCCATCACGTGCGGCACGCTCTTGGCACCGGCAGTCAGAATACGCCTCAGACAGCCGAGGTCGAGGCTGTTGACCACTTCATCAGGCACCATGGCGAGCGCCACGAACATGGCAGGCACGCCGATGAGGTTGGTAACCCGCTCAGCGGCCACGGTCTCAAGGATGGCACGAGGCGCGAAACGTCGCGGCAAGACGAGCGTGGCACCCCGGAAGAATGCACCGAAGGACACAACGAGGCCCAATACGTGGAAGAACGGAATCATACCGAAGAGCACGTCATCCCGCACATCCTCAATCTTCACCGCAGCAATCTCAAACACCGACACAAGCGAACGGTGCGTGTGAATAACGCCCTTCTGCAGGCCGAGAACGCCGGAGGTGTAAATAATGGTGCACTCGTCATCTTCTTCCATCAGGACGCAGGGAGAGTCTTCAGACATCGTGGACACCTGCTCCTCGAACTGAGGCGTGTCTATCTCAATCACTATAGAGGGAACGGTACCCGCCGTCGCAACCTGCCGGAGGGCGCCGGCGAACCTGCTCTCTGTGATAAGGGCAGTAGACCTCGAATCATGCAACTGTGCCGCAAACTCTCCGGGCTTCAGCATAGCGTTCAGCACCACCGCCTTCGCACCGGCCTTGACCGCGGCGAAATAGCCTATAGGCCAATCCAGCGTTGGCGGAAGCAGAATCGCCACCGCATCACCCCTCTGCACACCGGCGGCCAGCAACATCCGTGCAAGCCGATTCGCCCTGCCATCGAACTCACCGTACGTGACTCGCCCTGACTCAGAGACCATGGCAGTCTTCTCCGGCACCTCGCGTGCGCTGAGTTCAAGCATCTGATTGATGAGCATCTTTCACCCCCAAACGGCCATGAACCTAACACCTGCCCCAAGCGGTGTCAATATGTCCGAAAAGAAGGGGCCCACGCGCAACACGAGGGCCCCATGAGAGCGACATGGCAGCAGATACTACACTCTCTGCGCTCTCCACGCCTGCAAATGCCTCCGGTCAATCTTTCCTGAGGCTATCTTGGGCAATTCCTCAACAAACTCGATGCGCTGAGGCAGCTTGTACACCGCAAGACTCTCCGCACAGTAGGCGCGCAACGTTTGCCTGCTCACTTCTTGACCTTCTCTCAATGCAACGAACAGGATGGGCAACTGCCCACCATCGTCCTGGACAACACCAACATAGGCGACCTCTGCGACAGCCGGATGAGTGAGCGCCACTTCCTCCACCTCGGTAGGCGGAATTTTGACACCGCTGGACGTCACGATGATGAAGGATTGCTTCTCCACGTAGGTGACGTAGCCATCCTCATCCATGGTCACGATGTCCCCTGTGTAGAACCAGCCATTCCTCAACACAAGCGCAGTGAGTTCCGGCGCCTTGAAATAGCCAACCATGACCTGCGGCCCCCTGCATACGGCCTGCCCGCTGTGCCCTCGAGGGACCTCTTTTCCATCTTCGCCGATGACCTTGAAATCAAGCGTTGGTTGTCCGGCTGTTCCAAGGCGGCGGTTTCGCAGACCACCCATACAGATGATGGGGGTCTCCGTGGTTCCATATATCTCAGTCAGGACAAGGTTGTACTTCCTCTCCAGTTCCTCCATCAGAACCGGTGAAGACTTCGCACCCGCCGTCATGGCCACGTGGAGGGAACTCAAGTCTATCTCTTTGAGCGTTTCTTCAGGCACCATCGACAACGCATTGAACATTGCGGGAACGCCCACGATAATGCTCACCCTGTGCCGTCTGACAGATTCAAGCACATTCTTCACTGTGAAACGGGGAGCTACCACGATCGTGCATCCGCGGCGCAGAGAGGCAAACGCCGTCTCAAGACCCAGGACATGGAAGAAAGGAATCATGCCCATGACGACCCAGTCAGGTTCAAGCCCCATGCACTCGATTCCTACTTCAGCAACGGCCATGAGCGAACTGTGCGTGTGCACCACGCCCTTCTGCTTGCCGAGCACGCCGGACGTATAGAGTACTGAACATTCATCAGATTCCTTCAGTTGCACACCGCAGGCGGAGGAAGGAAATGTGGCAAGTGTCTGTTTGAAGGCCTCGTCATCGAGCGGGAGCACGTGACTGACGGGAGACGGCTCATCGCCGGCAGATGCCGCAAGTGCCTGTGCGAACCTGCTTTCAGTCAGCACGATGGTGGAGCCGGAATCGAGCAACTGTACACCAAGTTCCGCGGGCGTAAGCATGGCATTCAGAATGACGACGCGCGCTCCGGCCTTTGTAGCGCCGAAGTACCCGACCAGCCAGTCCGCTATCGGGGGCATGAGCACCGCCACAGCATCACCCTGCTTCAGCCCCAACCCGAGCAACATGTGTGCCAGCCTGTTGGTCACCTCATCGAACTCGCGGCAGGTAAGAACACCAGCATCGCTCACCACGGCAGGCTTGTCAGGATATACACGAAGGGTCTGCTCAAGCATCTCAGTCAAGGTCATCGACGAACCACCCCCGAGAGGAATCGTCTGAACGTAACATCGTGTGCTCACCTCGTCAACAGAACTACGTGCGGCCCACGGCGCTTCGCCCGTACCGCAGGTTGCGGTTCGAGTCGTCCGGTCACCGTGCATTCTTTGTAACATCGTCAACGTTTGCTACAATTCACCGGACGAGCGGTTCCTTTGTTCCTGTCCGCCGTCACACCCTCTTGGCAGAATATGGAAGCGCGCGACTACTACGAGATTCTGGGCGTCGACCGCACCGCAAACGAATCAGACATCAAGCGCTGTTATCGTGCGCTTGCCATGCGTTACCATCCGGACCGCAATCCCGGCGACGATGAAGCCTTCGCCCAGATGAAGGAAGTCAATGAAGCCTACGCGGTTCTGTGCGATTCTCAGAAAAGGCGTCTGTACGACCTCTACGGCCGCGAGGGACTCAATGGAGTCAACCCCACTGAAGGCGTTGACTTCTCCAGCCTGTTTCACGAATTCGGCCTGGGCGGATTCGGTGAAAGTCTTTTCGGCAGCATGTTCGGACAGAGAGGCCGTCAATCCAGGGAGCGACGCAAGGCTGCCGACCTCCGCTACAATCTCACGTTGACTCTCGAAGAAGCTTTCCTGGGTGTCGAGCAGAACCTCGAGATACCGCGCCGCCGTACCTGCACGTCCTGCAGAGGAACAGGCGCAAAGGAAGGCGCCACCAGCACGTGTGAGCGATGCCACGGCACGGGGCAGTTTGTGAGAGAGAGAAAAACCGGCATCGGAGTCTTCCGCCAGATAGGCGTGTGCCCTGATTGCCAGGGTTCCGGCACGATAATCAAGGAACCGTGTTCACTGTGCGAAGGCAGAGGCCTGCTTGAAGAAGTGAGCGAACTCACGGTCTCCATTCCCGCAGGCGTGGACAGTGGTCACACCATCCGTTTGCAGGGAGAAGGCGAGAGCGGCGAGGGAAGCATGGCTTCGGGCGACCTCTATGTCGTCATCAGCGTCGAGCAGCACCCTGTCTTCGAACGCAATGGCGACGACCTCTATATCTCACGCGAGATTGGTATCGCCCAGGCGGCGCTTGGTGCAAAGCTATCCATCCCTGCCATAGACGGCGACGCGACACTGGAGATACCGCCCGGCACACAGACCGGCTCGATGCTCAGACTACACGGAAAAGGAATGCCACGTCCCGGAAGCCGCCACAGGGGACACCTGTACGTAGTGGTCCAGGTTACGACACCAACAGGTCTCAGTGAAGAACAGAAAGACCTGCTTGCCCGCTTCCAACGCCTCGAACAGGACAGGAATCAAAGATGAACCATGAAGTCTCGCTTTCCACCATGTGGGCACGACGTTCCTACATCGACTTGCTCGAGTTCTCACATGATGCGAGAGACTGGGGCTTCACGGCAATCGAGGCGAACGCCTACGTCACCTCCCCTGCCATGCTCGACAGGCTGGACCGGGGGCCACTGCCCATCAACAGTATCCACAACCCAGCCCCCAATATCGAGTCATCGCGCGGCATTCGTTCCTACGACCTCAACCTTGCATCCCGCAACGAATCCGAGCGCACAGAGGCGGTAGCATTCGCAAGAGACACCATCGCCCATGCTGAGCGGCTCGGAGCGCATGCCGTCGTCCTGCACATGGGACACGTGCCGATTGGGAAGACCGCGCAGCGGCAGCTACACGACATGTGGCATGCCGACATGATGGGAACCGAGGAGTATGCCGCCGTACAGAGGGGTATCCCGAAATTGAGATCATTGACCGAGAAGCAGCACCTTGAGCAGGCTCTTCGGACCATTCTTGACCTGGAGGGCATGGCCCGTGAGTGCGGCATCATGCTGGGCATGGAAACACGCCACAACCTGCATGAGATTCCCAACATCGATGAAATGGCACTACTGCTGGCGGAAACCGACCCCGAAGTGGTCGGCTACTGGCACGACACCGGTCATGCTGCGACGCAACAGCGCCTGGGCTACACCATCCACGAAGAGTGGCTGAAGCGTTTCGCCGACCGCCTCGTCGGCATTCATCTGCACGACCTCAACACGGAGCGCGACCACCAGCCCCCCGGAACCGGTGAGATTGACTGGCAGATGATAGCGAGCTACCTTCCTGACAACGCCATCCGCGTTTGCGAGATTGGCGAATGGAACGATAGCGACGGTGTGAAAGGCATTCCTGCGTTCCTCAGGGCCGCGGGCGTCATTGCACCACTGAACACCGTCAACGCCGTGAAGTGATTCACCAGGAACGAGTACGCCACCTCAACCACCAGGGTGCTACGAAGGGAGCCTTCGTCCTCTACTGGATGCAGGCATCACAGCGCACCAGCTACAATCACGCACTCGAATACGCGATTGAGCAGTCCAACCTGAGACAACTCCCTCTGCTCGTCCTTATTGTAGTGACCGACACGTACCCTGAAGCCAACCTGCG
>JAFGFT010000074.1 GCA_016930935.1 Dehalococcoidia bacterium
CGTCACACACTAAGGAGATGCGATGAAGGAACTCATTGAGTACATCGTCAAGTCCATCGTCACAGATCCCGACAAGGTGAGCATCACCCAGGAGGACAGCGAAGAGGGTTTGCTTGTCAAACTGGAAGTGGCTCCCGAGGACAAGGGCAGAGTGATTGGCAAGCAGGGACGAGTCGCGGAAGCGATGCGCACTCTGTTGCGGGTCAAGGCTGCCAAGGAAGAGACTCGGGTTCGCTTGCAGATACTGTAGCCCCGTTTTTCTGCTTTCCCCACACACAGCCATCACTGCGGTCATGTGATGGGGAGTGTCGTCCGTTCCCGGTCACACATCCCACCACCGCACAGAGTGCCATGATCGCGCGGCTCAGAACGCGCAGGTTCCATTCTATCGCTCGCCGCTGTCTCTGCCTGCAGACCGCTGCCACCTGCGACGCTGATATCGTTCGGCCACACCAAGTCGCACAATCGCTCTCCGCAACGCTGCCTCAGCCACGGTTGAGTCTGCCTCCGCCGCACCCGCCTGCAAGAACGCTTCTGCCCGCCTTCTGGCGTCCTCCGCGCGGTCCACATCAATCTCATCGGCACGTTCGCACGCATCTGCAAGCACTACGACTTCATGGCCCACAACCTGCAAAAAGCCCCCACTCACAGCGAGAAATTGAACCTCTTTGCCGGTCGTGACTCTGAGTTCTCCGGGTGCCAGCAATGCCACGAGCGGGACGTGACCCGGCAGAATGCCAACCTCTCCCTCTACTGTTGTGGCAACGAGGGCATCCGCATCTACGGACAGCATCGTCTGTTCAGCAGTGAGAACATCGAGATGAAACACTGACATGTGGTATACTACCGCCCCACCTACAGATTCCCGCGAGCCCGTTTCACGGCCTCATCAATCGAACCAACCATCCAGAAAGCGTTCTCGGGCAGGTCATCGTGCTTCCCGTCAAGAATTTCACCAAATCCCCTCACCGTCTCATCAAGAGTCACATACTTTCCCTGGATGCCGGTGAACTTCTCCGCCACAAAGAACGGCTGGGAACAGTACCGTTGGAGCTTGCGCGCCCTGCGCACCACAAGCCTATCCGCTTCACTCAACTCATCGACACCAAGTATTGCAATTATGTCCTGTAATTCCTGATACCGCTGCAACGTCTTCTGGACACCCCTGGCAACGCGATAATGCTCATTGCCTACAATATCCCGGCTCAGAATCCTGGACGTCGATACCAGCGGGTCAACAGCAGGATATATGCCGAGTTCTGCAATGGAACGGTCAAGGGCAATAATCGCATCGAGATGACTGTATGTTGCCACAACTCCCGGGTCCGTATAGTCATCCGCCGGCACATAGACCGCCTGGAAAGATGTGATTGAACCCTGATGTGTTGACGTGATTCTTTCTTCCAACGCGGCGATATCGCTCGCGAGAGTCGGCTGATACCCCACTGCAGAAGGCATGCGGCCCAGCAGCGCGGATACCTCCATATTTGCCAGCACATATCGATAGACGTTGTCCACGAAGAGAAGGACATCCTGGCCCTCAACCTCGCGGAAGTACTCGGCCATGGTAACGGCGGTGAGCGCCACTCGCGCGCGTACGCCCGGCGGCTCATTCATCTGGCCGAATACGAGCGCCGTGTTTTCCAGCACACCTGATTCCCGCATGTCCAGCCACAAGTCGTTGCCCTCACGAGACCGCTCACCCACACCTGCGAATACTGAGATTCCACCCCTCTCAGTGGCGATATTACGAATCAACTCCATTATGATGACTGTCTTGCCCACTCCTGCCCCACCATACGCACCAATCTTTCCACCGCGAGTGAACGGACTCACCAGGTCGATAACCTTGATTCCAGTCTCAAGTATCGAAGGCGCGCTCTCCTGCTCATCAAGAGGAGGGGGGGCTCGATGAATCCCCCACCGTGGTACCTGCTCGCCAACAGGTCCCAGATCATCGATGGGCTCTCCTAGCACGTTGAACAGCCTGCCAAGTGTCTTCCTGCCCACCGGAACGCTGATAGCCTTGCCCGTGTCCTTCACCTGAACACCCCGCGCAAGCCCTTCTGTTGGCGCGAGCACTATACACCTGACCCTGTTGTCACCTACATGCTGCTGCACCTCACAGATGACGCGTCTGCCCAGGTGCTCAAACTGCAGTGCCTGTCTGATGGGCGGCAATCTTCTGCCGGCGAACTCAACGTCGATGACAGTGCCTATCACCTGCACTATTCGACCACTATCCATTCGCGCCTCCAGCCAACATCGCCTCAGAACCCGCGCTCACATCACATATCTCCTCGGTAACCGCCGCCTGTCGTGACTTATTCATCTCTACCGTCATCTCCTCAGCAAGCTCCCGAGCACTATCTGTTGCGGCATGCATTGCCACCATTCGGGCCGAGTACTCAGAGGCGACAAGTTCCAGATACGCGTGATAGATGCTTGCCTCGACATATCTGACGAGTAGTTCATCAAGCACCCAGTCCGCTTCGGGCTCATACAGGAACACCTGGCCCGAGACAGGCTCAACCGACGTCAGGTCCAGAGGCAACAGCTTCTCAGTCTGCGGTCGCTGAACCATGACACTGACGAATTGCGGATAGCACAGATACACTGCGTCAATCTCTCCGCGCGAAAACACATCTGTCACGAGTCTACACAAGGGCCGCAACTCAGCAATGGTTGGAGCGTCACCAAGCCCAGAGAACTCAGCAATCAAATTCAATCGAGCGCGAACGGCGAACTCCCGTCCCTTCTTACCGACCGTTATGACATCAACGGGCACCTTCTGCTGCAGGACAAACTGGCCGAGAAGCGAGTTCAGCCGCGTATTGAGTCCACCACACAATCCCTTGTCCGTCGTCATGTGCACGACAAGAATGTGCCCTGCTTCAGAGCCATGCAACCACGGATGCTCGCGACGCGTCCTTGCATCACCCACCACCCTCCTCATCAACTGGCCCAGGCGTGAGGCATAGGGTCTCGCATGTATGGCTCGTTGCTGCGTGCGCCTCATCCTCGCACTTGCAATCATCTCCATGGCACGCGTCACCTTGGCTGTCTCTTTGACACCCCGGATCCGCCTGCGCAAGATATGTCTGCTCGTAGACATGGTCAGCCCCGCGGCGTCACCGCCTTGTACTCGAGAATCACGCCCCTGATAAGCGTCTCAGTCTCCGGCTTCAGTTCTCCATCTCCTTCGATGATACGAATCACCTCCGGATGAGTAGTATCCACAAACTTGTGAAGGGCCTTCTCCCAGTCTCTCACCTCGAGTACAGGAATCTCATCGAGGTAGCCGTTCGTAACTGCAAACAGGATAAGCACCTGATGTCCCAGAGACATGGGCGAGTACTGTGCCTGTCTCAAGACCTCAGTTATCCGGCGCCCTCTCTCCAACTGCTCCCGAGCCGAGGTGTCGAGATCCGTGGAGCCAAACTGTGCGAAAGCCTCCAGCTCCCGGAATTGCGCCAACTCCAATCGCAATCGTCCAGCCACCTGCCGCATCGCCCTTCGTTGTGCCGCACCACCAACGCGCGACACGGACAGTCCGACATTCACCGCAGGCCTCGTCCCCGCGTTGAACAGCGAGGGCTCAAGGTAAATCTGTCCATCAGTAATGGATATGAGATTGGTCGGAACGTATGCGGATATGTCACCCGCCTGCGTCTCCACGATTGGCAACGCAGTCATGGAGCCACCACCACGCTCACTGGAGAGTCTTGCCGCCCGCTCGAGCAATCTGCTGTGCTGGTAGAACACATCACCGGGATACGCTTCACGCCCCGGTGGCCGTCTGAGCAAGAGGGATATCTCTCGATACGCCCACGAATGCTTCGTGAGGTCATCGTAGACAACAAGGGTGTCACCGCCTTGCTCCATGTACTCTTCAGCAATCGCACAGCCTGCGTAGGGAGCGAGATACTGCAGAGCAGTGGCCTCAGCAGCTCCTGCGGCAACCACCACACAGTGGTCGAAACCTCCTACCCTCTGAAGGTTGGAGACGATATATGCCACCTGCGAGAGTTTCTTTCCAATTGCCACATAGACACACATGACACCGGAGTCCTTCTGAGCACTGATGGCGTCAACAGCCATACCGGACTTGCCGATAGACCTGTCTCCAATAATCAGTTCACGTTGCCCCCGCCCTATCGGAACCATGCTATCAATAGCCTTGATTCCTGTATGGAGTGGAGTATCGACAGGGCCTCTTTCCGTCACTGCCGGTGCGGCACTCTCGACAGGTCGATACTTGGTTGCGGCAATAGGACCCTTTCCGTCGAGGGGTCTGCCGAGGGGGTCGATAACCCGGCCCAGAAGAGACTCACCGACCGGCACTTCCACAACCCGTCCTGTCGAGCGAACCTCATCCCCCTGTCTCACCGCACTGCCATCACCCAGCAACACTGCGCTTACGGAGTCAACTTCCAGGTTCATTACCATGGCTGAGACTCCGGTTGAGACTTCGAGCAACTCCTGGGAGCCAACGTCACCGAGACCCCGTACATGCACAACAGAATCCCCAACGTGCGTCACAATCCCAACGGACTTGACCAGAGGCTCGTCTACGTGATTGCGCACCCGCCCCCTGAACTGCGCTATGATTCTGTCAGCTTCCGTTTCTCTCACTTCAATTACACCAACTCACAGAGTACTGAGCTTTCCTGTCCACATTTTCACTCTTCCATCTCTTCATCAGAGGTGTTCAGCAACGCGAGCCTGAGTGATTGCAGTCTGGCCCGCACGCTGCGGTCAATCACCCTGTCACCCACCTTCAAAACGATGCCTCCAATAATGGATGGGTCAACAACCGGATCCAGAACGAACCTTGAGCCTGTCGTCTCCCTCAGTCGACGCTCAATCAGCTGGCGGGTTTCCTGGTCCAGAAACATCGCCGTTACCACCTCCGCGTGCCGTATGCCGTAGTACTCATCGAGTAGGACCTCGTACTCCCTGGCAATATCGGCACGGATTGGAAGCCTGTCATGCTCTTCCAAGATATACGCGAATTCCACCACGCCGCTCGATATGTCGCCGAAAAACTCGTCATCACCACTGCGATGCAGCTCTCTGCAATGCAGTGCGATGCTGTCTTCCGACAGCCCCGCCAGACGATGCAGGTCCGCCCTCCATCTCTCAAGGCGCTTCTCCTCTGCCGCCAGTTCGAAGGCAAGCCGGGCGTAGTATCCGACCACACTAAGAGACTTCATAGACTCAGTGGCCATCCTCCAGGGGCAACCGTTCTTCAAGCGCCTTCTCAATCAAGCCGCGGTGACGGTCCGCATCGAGGTTCTCCTGGACAATCGTCTCGGCAACGGAGACGGCCGCATCTGCAAATTCCCGCCTCAACTGCTCCACAATAGCCTTCCGCTCTTCCTCGACATGAGCCCTCGACTCCTCCGCAATCACACGAGCCTCATCCCTGGCTTGAGCACGTGCTTCCTCCATGATTCGATCGCGGGCGACACCGGCTTCGATGAGAAGGCGGTGCGTCTCCGCACGCGCATCTTTCAACTCCTGCTCTGCCTCCGCTCGCACCCGCTCGTAGTCTATTCTGGCCAATTCGGCCTGTTCAACACTTTCGCGGATGCGCTGTGACCGCTCATCAAGAATTCGCCGTATCGGGCGATAACCGAAGTGCGTAAGAATCGCCATCAGAAGCAAGAAGCTCACCAGTTGCCCGATGAATGATGGTAGATCCAGTCCTATTCCCATTGAAGCAAACTCCTGCACATGGTTTTCAGACGACGAAAATCAACAGAATCGCAATGATCAGTACGTAGATGGCTACTGCCTCAGCAAATGCGATTGCGAGAATCATGTTCGTGGAAATCGGGCTCCTTGCCTCAGGATTGCGGCCAAGTGCATCCATTGCGCCCTTGCCTATGAGACCGATGCCGATTCCAGGGCCGAGCGAACCGAGCCCGATAGCGAGCCCGACAGCAAGCATCTTCGCTGCCTCTGCAGATATCTCCATGTTGCGTCCTCCTTGCAACTCAGATGTAGAAGGTCCTGTCTAGTGCTCAGCAGTATTCACTGCTGCATAACCGAACACCGCTGTAAGTCCAGCGAAGATCAGCGCCTGAACAACGCCAAATAGCGCCTCCAACCCATAAAATACTGTTGGCAACACCAGCGGAACAAGAAACAACGCGACCGCAGTCAGAACCACGCCGGCGGTCATGTTTCCAAACAAGCGGAAAGAGAAACTCAAAATTCTCACTCCATGACTGAGCAGTTCAAGGAAACCGACAAAGGCGAAGATGACGCCGTAGAAGAGGCTCGCAAACCCGTCCCCAATTCTGCCACCAAGCAGGTGCCTCACTGCAACACCGATACGCCGCACGTCAAAGAAAGTCTTGAGGTATTCCACGCCGCGGGCCTTCAACCCCCAGTACTCGACCGCCACCACGCACACGATGGCGAGCATGAGAGTCAGATTGATGTCCGTATTGGCAGAGCGGACAAGCGGCACCCCGTTGAGTTTCACGGTCTCAAACCCGGGCAGGAGGCTCAGCCACGCATTGAACAGGACGAACAGAAACACCGTCATCACGACGGGAAAGAAGCGCCTCTCGCGGCCTTTGCCAACCATCTCCTCAATAAACCCCATGCCGAACTCACAGAGATACTCGACGGCATTCTGGAGCCCTGAAGGGACAAGTTTGACTTTGCGGGTAGCGAGAAGGAAGATGGCGATGAGGATGCTGGAACTGAGCCACGTGGCAAGCAGAGTATTCGTCACAGGCAAGGCTCCGAAAGGATGCCCTGGCGGCACCTCGACATGAGGAGGCCCCACACCAAGAAGGGCAAAGGGCTCTCTACCCGCTATCAGTGACCCAACACTCCCCCCCAGGAAGCTCACGACCGAGAGGACCACCGCAGCAATCGCAACCAGAGATAGTAGTCTGCCTTTGGAAATCATAGTACTCTCAGGAGGCGCTCAACGAAGGAAATAAAGACTGTGCGACCCCGAAAGCACCACGCGGGACGCATCTGCTACCCCAGCAGGACGCACTCTTCAACAAGCACTCCTTCGCACTCGCGAGAACCTGATTCCTCACTATCGAAAACAGTGCGAGGAGACATCTCCTCACACTATCGTCTTTCGGGGCACACCAAACGGAAAGCTATCAATCCCGGATTCCACTACGTGCGCAAAACGCCGCGAGTAGCTGCCACTCATCCCTAGGATTTGCGCTTCTTGAAGTCTTCCAGATCCAGAGTCCTGATGAAATCCTTGAACGCGGAAAGCCCTTCCATCTCCTGCTCCTCAACTTTCCCCTCGGTCACCGGCTTGCCTGTCTCTTCGTCAAGGATAATACCCGCTTTGGAGAGCACCGCCTCCTCCGCATAGATGGGTACGTCAGCCCTTACCGCAAGCGCAAGTGCATCACTGGGTCTTGAATCGACCTCGATGTCCTCACCATTAGCGTTGAGTGCGAGTTTCGCGTAGAACGTGTCCTTCTGCAGGTCATTGACGACAACGTAGTCAGGTTTGGCCCCGAGCGAAGCGATCACAGACTGAAGAAGGTCATGCGTAAGAGGACGTGCCAATTCCACGTTCTGCAGTTTCACCGCAATCGCATCAGCCTCCGAAGGCCCGATCCAGATAGGCAGATATCTGTTGGAGTATTTCTCCTTCAGGATGACCACCCTCTGGTAATTCATCAAGCTGACTCTGATGCTATCAATCGTCATCTCGATCATGTTGTCACCTCTCTGACATCCGCCAGCAGAACAGAAGAATAACCAGACTAATCATACCACAGCGCCGCAGCCCCAAGACAATCTATCATCGCATACGTCGTTGCTGTTGCAAGTTGCTTTGAATATACTCGTCGCGCCTATGGTCGTAGCTATCTCACGTCGGATTCTACCCAAGGCACCATGTTTCTACCTAGGAGGTCTGCATTCAGTGAAGTACATCAAGAGACTCGAAGAAGTTGGAATCGCGGACGTTGGCACGGTGGGAGGAAAGAACGCCTCCCTCGGAGAAATGATTCGCGCTCTCAGCGCAAAAGGAGTGCACGTGCCTTCCGGCTTCGCAATAACCGCCGAAGGCTATCGATATTTCGTCGACACGGCGGGCCTTGACTCGCAGGTCAGAGCGATACTGAGCGACCTCGATACGCACGACATGCGGGAGCTCGCATCACGTGGAGCAGAGATAAGGGCCCTCATTACCTCATCTCCCCTCCCTTCTGCGCTGGAAGGGGAGATACTGGACGCCTACCGTGACATGGAAGCGCTCTATGGAACACGCACGGATGTAGCCGTGCGAAGCAGCGCGACGGCCGAAGACCTTCCTGATGCCTCATTCGCCGGCCAGCAGGATACCTATCTCAACGTGAGAGGGCACGAGGAATTGCTCAAGAGAGTGAGAGAGTGCTTCGCATCCCTGTTCACAAACAGGGCAATTTCCTACAGGGTAGACAAAGGATTCGACCACTTCGATGTCAATCTCTCCGTCGGCGTACAGAAGATGGTCCGTTCCGACCTTGCCTGTTCGGGCGTGATGTTCTCGCTGGACACCGAGAGCGGGTTCACGGACGTAGTCTACCTCACCGGTGCGTACGGACTCGGAGAGAACGTGGTGCAGGGCACAGTGAACCCTGACCAGTTCTACATATTCAAGCCGACCCTCGAAACAGGCTTCAGGCCAATCATCGAGAAGCGCCTGGGCGCGAAAGCAAGGAAGCTCGTCTACAGATGCGGCTCCACCGGAACCAGGCAGGAAAGAGTGTCCAGCATGGACAGGCATAAATTCGTCCTGACGGATGACGAAATCATCACGCTCGCACAATGGGCATGTCTTATTGAACAGCATTACGACAGGCCGATGGATATCGAGTGGGCGAAGGATGGTGTCACGAATGAGCTGTTCGTGGTCCAGGCAAGACCGGAGACGGTACACTCCAGAACCAATCATGCGGTGCTGAAGTCCTACGTTCTTGAGCAGCCCGGACGCCTTCTCATCACGGGTGAGTCTGTGGGCACCAAGATAGCGGGCGGGCCGGTACACATCATCTCTGATGCGTCCGATATCGACAGCTTCGAAGAGGGACAGGTTCTTGTCACGAACATGACCGACCCTGACTGGGAGCCGATCATGAAGATTGCGGGCGCAATCATCACCAACAAAGGAGGCAGAACCTGCCACGCCGCAATCGTGAGTCGTGAACTGGGTGTCCCGTGCGTCATCGGTACCAATACTGCGACAAAGGTGCTGCAGGGAGTGAAGGACGTCACAATTGACTGTTCGGAAGGCAGCGGAAAGGTCTATGAAGGACTCCTCAAGTTCAGAGTAGACGAGATAGGTCTGGAGCAAGTCCCGCAACCAAGGACAGCCATAATGATGAACATGGGTCTCCCCGATGAGGCTTTCATTCGTGGACAGATACCGAACAATGGCGTCGGACTCGCCAGAGAAGAATTCGTCATCAACTCCTATATAGGAATACACCCGCTGGCGCTCCTCCAGTACGAAGAATTGAAGGAACGTGCCAGCCAGGATCGCGTGGCGGAACGAATCGTGCACAAGATTGACAATCGCACGCAAGGATATGACAACAAAGTGGCCTTCTTCGTTGATACCCTCTCAATGGGGATAGCGAAGATAGGTGCCAGTTTCTATCCGAACGACGTAATCGTCCGTTTCTCCGACTTCAAGACGAATGAATACGCGAACCTCATCGGAGGCCAGCTCTACGAGCCTGTGGAGAGCAACCCGATGATTGGATGGAGAGGCGCCTCGCGGTACTACGATGAGCGTTTCAAGCCTGCATTCGGATTGGAGTGCCAGGCAATAAAGCGAGTTCGAGATGAGATGGGTCTTACGAACATCAAAGTCATGGTGCCTTTCTGCAGAACACCGAACGAAGGCAGAAAGGTCATCGAAGTGATGGCAGAATTCGGGCTTGTCCAGGGACAGAACGGCCTTGAGGTCTACATGATGTGTGAAGTCCCATCGAACGTGATACTGGCGGACCAGTTCGCAGACGTTTTCGACGGCTTCAGTATCGGCTCAAACGACCTCACACAACTCATACTCGGCATCGACCGCGACTCGGACACGCTTTTCAAGATTGCGGACGAGAGAGACGAAGCCGTCAAGCGAACCATCAGGCAGGTAATCGAAGCCGCGCATACACACAATCCCAGAAGGAAGATAGGAATATGCGGTCAGGCACCGAGCGACTTCCCCGAGTTCGCGGAGTTCCTCGTAGAGTGCGGCATCGATTCGATGTCGCTGAATGCCGACGTGGTATTGAAGACTCGGCTGGACATCGCCAGGGTTGAGGAAGAACTGGCCTCGGAATGACAACCCTGACCGGACGACAGACTTCCCCATAATTCACGCGCAAAATTGCGCCCGAGAAGTGGCTGGCGTGCTATCCTCATCTGAGGATTATGACCTGACCGGATGGCGCAGCGCATCCGGTCAGGTCAATTATTGCCGCTGAGTCAACGCATGAGCACTATTTCCGACATCAAAGAACGTATCGATATCGTTGCGCTCCTCTCAGAATACGTGCAACTCAGCAAAGCCGGCAAGAACTTCAAGGGCCTCTGTCCTTTCCACTCTGAGAAACATGCGTCCTTCTTCGTGTTCCCCGACAGGCAGACATGGCGCTGCTTCGGCTCCTGTGGAGAGGGAGGGGACATCTTTTCCTTCATCATGAAGAAGGAAAACCTGGAGTTCAAAGAGGCTCTCGAGTTGCTGGCAGCCCGTGCAGGCGTGCAGGTAGAGAAGACAAGGCCGGCCGACGCGCCCCACGATGAGGCTCGCGAGAGGCTCCTTTCGGCTGTGGGCGCCGCAGCGGAACACTTCCGCAGCCTGCTGCTCGACTCCGATGCAGCAAAGAAAGCACGAGACTATTTCGGCAAGCGGAATATCGACATACAGGGAGAGACCGCCTCGGCATTCAAACTCGGCTACAGTCCGGCGGGTTGGAACGACCTTCAGGACCTACTGTTCTCACGAGGCTACACCGAACAGGAACTTCTTGACGCCGGCTTACTGGTTGAACGTGAAGGCGGAGGTACCTACGACCGCTTCCGCGACAGGTTGATGTTTCCCATCTTCGACCATGCGGGCAAGGTGATTGGATTCGGAGCGAGAGCCATAGGCGACATCCAGCCCAAGTACATCAATTCGCCACAGTCACGAATCTTCGACAAGGGAAATGTCCTCTACGGCATACACATCGCCCGCACTGCAGCCCGCCGCGCCGAGCGAATCATTCTTGTTGAAGGCTACACTGACGTGCTGCAAGCGCATCAGCACGGGTGGGAAAATGTCGTTGCACCTATGGGCACTTCTTTGACGGAAGGCCAGGCTTCGGCGCTTTCACGCATCACCCGGAACATCTACCTTGCGCTGGACGCCGACGCGGCCGGACAGAATGCCGCGATGAAGACTATCAGGGAAACCACGGGAAGATTCCGTGGCGCCTTCGGGCAGAAGACTATCGCTGAAATGGGTCCAAAAGGAAAGGCGGCTTTCAGAACCGTACTCGACGCAGATATCCGTGTCATCGTCATGCCCACGGGCAGCGACCCTGATGAGACCATTGCAGCGAACCCCGAGCAGTGGACACAGCTTGTTGACCATGCAATTCCGTACGTTGACTTCTACGTGGACACGCTCGTTCGCTCTGCGGATACCGCAAGCGCACGTGGCAAACGGGAGTTGATTTCCCAGTGCGAACCAATCATTGCAGAACTGGAAGACGCAATGGAGCGTTCCCGTTTCTACACCCAGTTGAGCCGCGCACTTCAGATACCCGAACGCGAGGTCATGGCAGAGTTGAGTCGAAACCGGCCGTTGCCCGGCACGACCACCATCAGGCAGAGACTCCGCGAAGAACGGACTGCCCGAAAGAAGACGAGAGGCGATGCGAAAGAGGAGTACTGCCTGTCGCTTCTGCTCACAAATCCACGATTGCGGCAGTTTGCTACGGGACTCAGTGCAGAGCATTTTGAGGCCACCGAGAACCGCCATCTATTTGAGGCATGGAATACCTCCACTGACGGTGATGACATTCGCAGCCAACTTGACGCAAGTCTCGCAGAACATCTAGACTACCTGCTATCCGAGCCATTTCCGCCGGGGATTCCCAAAGATGAGGAAACCCAACGGCTCGCCCTCGATGA
>JAFGFT010000075.1 GCA_016930935.1 Dehalococcoidia bacterium
CATCGTTCTCATGCCACTCCTCATCATCGCACTGTTCTACGGCTACACTGCCCTGCTGGGACACCACATGCTGGTGCTCGATATCGGCACGTTCTTCGTATCTGTCTTCTTGAGCCAGTGTGTGAGCTACCGACTGCTCACATCCGATGAACGCAGTCCCGCCGCCAACCTGTCCGCAGCCATGCTTGTAGTCGTATTCTCCATCCTGTTCGTCATATTCACGTTCGTCACGCCGCACGTCGGCCCCTTTCAGGACGGCCCCAGCGGCATGTACGGCATCCTTCGCTGAATCGTTGCGAACCAACAGACCACGACGCCACCCATCGCATTTGACACGCCTCGCATCCGACCATACCCTTCCGCAAATGGAGGTGGGCAGGATGAAGCTGACGCTATCAGTCACAAGCATTGTGACTTTGACTATTGTGACAATCCTCGTGATTGGATGCGCGATTCCTCCACCCGCACCACCTGATGTGGGAGAATTGCCGGACTCGGAGATACGAGAGTATCAAGGAGAGAACCTGGGTTCAATCGACGACTTCCGCGAGAACTCTATCTCCGGTCCCCAGTACGTTGACGTGTCAAAGTACGTTCTGACGGTACACGGCCTTGTTGAGAATGAGAAGACATACAGCTACGACGATGTGGTCGCAGCGCATGACAAGTACAAGAAGGTCGTCACGCTGGATTGCGTGGAGGGATGGAGTGTGAAGCTGTTGTGGGAAGGCGTCCTCATCAGTGATATTCTCGACGAGGTCGGTGTGTTGCCAGAAGCGAAGGTCGTCATCTTCAGGTCCTATGACCATTACAGCACCTCGTTCCCACTGGACTACCTTTACGACAACGACATCCTCATGGCTCACAAGATGAACGAAGTGCTGATACCGCCAGAACGAGGCTTCCCCTTCCAGGTTGTGGCCGAGAGCAAGTGGGGCTACAAGTGGATAAAGTGGGTGAACGAGATAGAGTTGTCTGACGACGAGACCTACGAGGGGTACTGGGAGCAAAGAGGTTACTCCAATATTGGCGATACTGAAGGACCGATGTTCAGCTAGGTTGCGATGAGCAGACGAACGCTACTGAGAGTGATTCACTGGTCGCTTCTTGTGCTGGCGATTCTGGTCGTGGTCACGGGGCTCGGCATCACGGAGTACCGCATCGTTGAGGCGCTGACTTTCGGACTTCTGGGCAAGGCCCTTGCGTTCAAGCTGCACCTCTGGATATGGGTGCCGTTCCTCGTGCTGCTGGCGGCGCACGTGGCCCTCACGTCGAAGGCCATGAGGCGTCTCACGCGGAAACGTGACAGCGACAGGCCGTCATGAGATGGCGCGCAACCACTCAGCGAGAGGCCATACCTGCGGTGGCAGCGCCTTTCGAGAGCTGAATTCATAGATGCCATCACCGGCCACAAGTCGTGCCGAACCGGGTGTCACGCTCAATTCCAGCGAGGAGTCCGGCTGTCTCGCATGGAATACGTTGGCCAGCAGGAGTGCCTTCTCAACTCCATCGCCACGCCCGTAGTTCCATACCTCATCCGGCTGGGCCAATCTGCCAGGCCCATCATAGATAGACAGGTCCGGCAAGGACCGCACGAAGTCAACCAGGTCGGCGTCAGTCATCTCCTGCGCGGCACTAATCGATACGGGATTTCTCTCCATCGCCGCAAGGAGGAACGGCCACGGGTCAGCGCGATTGAGGTCACGGTAGGCATAGAACGCAAGGTCGGCCACCTGATTGCGGGCGCGGACCGATTCCAGGCGGGCCACTATCTCCTCTCTCTCCATGCCGGAAGAGATGCCAAGTGGCTCGACATCAGCCCCGCGGCGCTTCGAAGCCATGTCCGGCACTCTAGGACTCACATGGCAGAATGCGTTGAGCGCATCGATAGCCACTGAGCCCTCTTCGCAATCATGGCCTAGTTCACGCTTCAAGCGCACAACGTCCTCAGGCTTCTCACAGTCTATCTTGTTCTCACGTATGAAAGTCTCGAAATCGTTGAGCACGATACGACGTGGCAACGGCGTCGCCAGATACTCTTCCGCGTCGATCTCGTCAAGCAGTTTCGCCCGCGTCCGGTCGCTGAGTCGATACGGACCGCCGTGCTCATAGAAGAAGGCACGCTCTGCGGGAATGTAGTGGTCCACACCATGAACCGGCCAGCGAACCTGGAAACAACACTGGAACTCTCGATTGTGGCGCAGGAAGCTGACCACTATCTCTTCACTGATGGGCGTCCTCAGATAGCTGTGAAGACGTTCTGAAAAACGCGCGTATTCCGCCGGATCTATAGTCGCCTCGTCGTAGACCGCATGGACATGGCCCGTCTCATGGGCAACGATGGTAACTCTCTCATTCTCGAGCGCTCTCCGGGCCTGGGCCGACAGTGCGGTGCCATTGAACCACATGGCCTTCGTCAGAAGCCGCCTGTTGTTCGTGAGTATACCGTCATCAACATCCACGAAATTCTGAGAGTGCAGGGGCGTTGCCATCAGGAAGATATCCTTCAGGGGTATTCCGGCAACGATGAACAGGGAAGCCGCATAGAGTGCAGCCAGAGACACACACTCCCCGGCACCGTTTCCGTATGCCGGCTTGTACTTGAAGGCGTCCATTGCCTCCACCGTCTCTGTCTTCCAGTACGGAATGACGTCCCCTTCGTACTTATCCAGACCGAAATGGGTTCTTATGTCAATACTGAAGTAGTATCTATCGCCTTCATAGCCAAACAGCGCGTTGGACTGCGCGAGGGTATCAGCATCGATGAAGTCACTGAATCGGGCGAGTTCACGTTGCTTCGTAGTGAGTCCCCATGTATCGAGGTCGAGATTGAAGACATAGTGGTCCATGATGAACTGCTTCAGCCTGGAGATGCGCTTGTAGGGTTTCATCTTCTCGATGCCGTCGAACCAGGAATCCTCGCGCCACCGCCAGATACGTGGCGACATTATGTTGGCCAGAAGGAGGCTATACATCAACTCGGGGAAGATGAATACCTCCATGTCAGAAAGGGTAACGGCGGAAGACCTTCGCTCGAGTTCTCTTGTCCTGCTCATTCTTGCTCCATGCAACATTAGTGTAGGTGTCAAGAGACTATAGGAAGACGACAGCGATGAGTCAAACTACCACTATGGAGAAACCAACGGAAGCGAGCAACCTGCCTTCCGGCAGAAGCCCCAAGGCAAAAGAAAGGCCCCAAGCAGCCTTACCATAACGGGAGAGTGTACTGGTCCCTCCAGCTTCGGCCTTCCGAATCCTTCCACTTTGGAGGTTTCAGGATTCCTACAACCACCCGCCTTCGGTCATCCAGCCCCTCAATCCCAGGTTCGGTCACTTGGGGCACCGATGAAAGTAACAAGGCATTGCAGTTCTGTCAAGACATGTCCAGCTTCGGCTCGGATTATCGTATCCGATTTTCTCCAGGGTTTTCCAGCCTTTCTTCGTGAAAGAATCCCAAGCCATACCCGGGGCGGAAATGTGCAGAGGGGATACATGGGCATTATCGATGATGTGAAGACAACAACAGGGAGCGGCAGGAATCATCAGTTGAATCGCTTGAATAGAGAAGAAAGGCTCTGCGGAGATATCAGCACAAAAGAAATGCCCCAAGTGGCCTGGCTACCGCTAGAATCTTGGCTTGAGTCCCTGGTCACTGACTGGCACATCCCGGTGACTTTTGTGGTCCCAGAATTCAACAGCCGCTACCTCGAGATGTCCAGCCTCACTATCTTTGGCTTGGTCACTTGGAGCACTGTGAAAACTAACAACTCACTTCAGTCCTGTCAAGCCATCCTTGGCTTTGACCAGCATACTCGCATGCGATTCTTTCCGATATTCCCTGCCACGGTGGGTATCGGCACCAGCTTGTGCCGCGAAAAGGAAGTGCTACAGGGAAGCCAGTCCGGCGGTCATGGCGAGCGGATACTAGATTGGAGAAAGCCTGGACCCGCGAAAAGACAACGCGGCGATTGAGCAATGACAAAAGAAATGCCCCAAGTGGCCTCACATTAACGGGATCTTGGCTTGGTTCCCTCTTGCTTCGGCCTTCCGAGTCCTTCCTCATGAGAGGTTTCGGGACTCCACCAGCTACCGCCCTTCGGGTTTCCAGCCCTTCTATCCCTGCTTGGTCGCTCGGGGCAGGGTGAAAAGTAACAACACATTGCAGCCATGTCAAGCCCCCTCCAGCTTCGGACGCGACCTTCGCACAAGATTTTCTCTGATTTTTCTGCTCTACCGAAGTCTGCGCTCTCTCAACCAGGTTATCAGGGCTCCCACTACTCCGACAGCAAATAAGATGGGACAGACGATAACGGCGATAATGAAGAAGACAGGCTCATCTGCATCAGGCATGTCGAGGAGTCTCACAAACACGATTGCATAGACGGCATTGTGAAGCAATACGGACACGAAGAACCCTATGATTGAACCCGCTATCATCAGCACGAAGATGCGGAGTCGACCGGTCAACTTCCTCAAGCCCATACACAGGATTGCCGCGGCAACCACAACAGTGACGGGCCAGAAATCAATGACCGCACCAAATACTCCCGACATGGCTTTCTCCTCCGGATGGCGCGGTCTCAATTCAGAGGACCGCGTTCATGAACAGCTTCGTCGCAAGGACCGCCTGAGGACTACGCGCCTTTGTCAGCTACGTTCGCGCTGTCGCTCCGGGCATCATCCTCGTCAACTCTCTCAATCTCCAGCGTACAGTACGTCACCAAGCCGGCAATAGCCCCTACCGCCGCCAGTATGGGTGCCCAGAACACGGTGGCCGCCACAACAGGAACGCCAAGCGTCAGCGGCACATCAACGAGCGTGCGGCCATTGTGGACGATGCGTACCTGCCGCACATTGCCTTCGTGAATCAGTTCCTTCATCTTGTCGACCAGTTGCCCTCCGGACACCGACACTTTCTCTTTGGACACAGCCACCTCCCTCATGATTCCACACAATCGTACAACGGAGCCAGCCGTGCCTGCGTCAACGGACTAGCGCGTCTAGCCGCCGGAATGGGGCAATCCGAGCCAGCGGGGAGTCCGTCCCAGGTAGTCTGCATACGTCTCTCCGTATCGTTCGACGCAGTCAGCTTCCTCACTTTCTGCATTGGACGCGTGAAGCACGAACATCGCTACGGCATATGCGGCAAGCAACACCGAAGACGAGGCCACTGCAGCCCCTGCAAACATCACCACTTCGCCAACATACAGAGGGTGTCGAGAAAACCGATACGAGCCGTTCACAATAGGCCGATTCAGGTCGGGCCAGGCGAGCATCGCCCGTACGGCAGACCCATAGAAGCAGAATCCGACGAGAGCAATCGTCATGCCAATGTAGAACCACGGCGCTCCCACCCGCAGGGGAAGGAACAGAGCATAGACAAACCCCGCAAGGAAGAGAAGCCACACCGCAGTACGTCTCCTTCTCTGCTCCACGGTCGGTTCGCCCGAATTGAGCAATCTCAAGACATCAGGCCGGAAATGCCTGAGCAAAGGCATCGGTAGCCAGTCAAGTAGAAAGAACAGCCACGCGTTGAGAATCCCGAGTCCCAGTTGCGGTTCCATCTCTCCAATTCCCTCTCAGTCTCATATTTGCCAGAGCAGACGACAGGTCAATCACGGAAAGGAATGCTTCCACCGTGACACCGCACGAGACTCACCATTCACGTGTAAGGCGCCCTCGGACCTCGCTCCTGAGGAGCGAGGTCCGGCTGTGCAATTCCGTATGCGTGCCAGCCAATCAGGCGGTCCGGCAACCAACTACGGACACAAGATGTATTCTTCTATGAGTTTCGATATCTCCTCGTAGTTGCCCTGTACACGCTCGACCAGGCCATCGTCGTTGAACGCTTTCAGCCTCGCAACTGTCTGGTCGATGACCGCCGCAGGAAACACGCCATCGCGCTCGTATATTTCGCGGTCGTTCAGCAGAGCCGCCGAAGACTCCACACAGGAAGTGGGAAGGTGAGGCAGGCTGTCACGTAACGCCTCCTGACCCTCAGCGAAGATATTCACACCGACGTACCGCTTCGCCGCGACATCCAGTGCGTTGGCCATGGTCAACCCATGGCGTGCCGCGACCGCCAGTCCTGCCAGGAGGAGATAGATGTTGGCGGAGCCGTCCGGACTGCGCACCTCTACCGTCTGGCTTCCTCCGTGCACGGGGCAATCCGCAATCTGCTGCGGATTGGCGTCCTTCGCCATATCCTTCAAGTTCAGCCAGCCAAGGGGCACACGTACAAGGGCGGACCGATTGCGGTCACCCCAGCATACATTGGTCGGAGCCTCCTGGTGAGGAACAAGTCGCAGGTAGGATGTTGGCACCATATTACCGAAGGCGGTCAGCGACGGCGCAAGAGAGACATAGCCTGCAATGGCCTTCTTCGCTGTCTCGCTCAATCCCCCTCCCTCGGTCATGACGCTCTGGCCATCCCTCAACAGCCTGGTATGCACATGCATGCCGTTTCCCGCATGACCCGGCACAATCTTGGGAGCGAATGAAACCGTGACTCCTTCCTGGCAGCCAAGCATACGCAGCATCCACATCGAGATCAGCAATTGGTCCGCAGCATCCTCCAGCGGGGTCAACGCCAGCTCAATCTCATGTTGCTCCATCTCGCGACCGTTTTCAGTGATGTTTCCAACCTCGGAGTGGCTGTACTTCACCTTCACGCCGGCACGGGCGAGTGCGCGCATGGCCTCTGTACGAAGTACATCACCCCGGCAGAAGGGCGAGGACTCGTGATAGCCTCGCTGGGGCTTCACAGGGTAGTGATGGCTGTCATCGAACATTACGTAGTACTCAAGTTCCCCGAGAGCATCCATGGTGAATCCCGTCTCTCGCTTCAGCGCGTTGTGCGCCGTATGCAACACGTTTTCAGGAGCCGCCGCGAGCCGCTCTCCGGTACTCGTGTAGTACGTGCACAAGACATCAAGCGTGGGATACTGCGTGAACGGATTTCGGAACGCAGTCTTGTACCGGGGCACTACATACAGGTCGCTCGAAGAAGGGTCGACGAAGGGAAGAAGACTCGAACCATCCACACGCTCCCCCTCTGAAAGCAATCGGTCGATGCCCGCCTCGTCAGTAACTACGAAGCTGAGTGTCTTGAGCCGACCGTCACCACCGACGTGCCGAAACTGCACGAACTGGATATCGTTCGCCTTGATGTAGCGTACGAGATCCTCCTTTGTGAATTCTGCCTGGGGCTTGTCAAGAAATCGGACAATCTCGTGTGCGTTGCCGTTAGAAAGGTATGACATAGCCTTATTTCCGAAGACCTCCTTGTGTAGATTGAGGATTCGGGTCGGCACACCTACCTATAGCAGGTTCTGGGAGCCAACCTGCGGATTGCAGTACGAAATGATGCATTGTACAACCGCACCCGCAGTCATTTGCAATAGGCTGAGAGTTGCAGGTCGCGCCACACCAGGCCCAAACGCAACTTGAAGGACGCCACACCATAACGGTACGATTGACACAGCATCGAATCGAAATCGCAGGCCGCGAGCAAATGCCGCGCGCATCCAATCCGCAGGAGGAACGAAAACATGAAGGCAATCGGAATCGTTGGCAGCCCGCGAAGAGGGGGCAACACGGAGATTCTGACGAACCATGCCCTCAAGGCCCTGGCTGAAGAAGGCATCGAGACTGAACTGATACCCCTGGCAGGTCTGAACATCCACGGGTGCACAGGATGTCTGGCATGTTGGAATGCCGAGATGTGCTCAATCAAGGATGACATGTGGCCCATCTACGAGAAGATGAAGGAAGCGGACGGCATCATCATATCGACCCCGGTGTATTTCAGTTCAGCGACCGCCCTGGTCAGAGGACTCATGGAAAGAGCCGGCTACGTTTCTCAGAAGAATGGACGGACGCTCAAGGGGAAGGTCGGTGGTCCGCTGGTTGTGGCGCGTCGTGGCGGTCACAACTTCACCAAGGCACAGATGGATTTCTGGTTCCACATCCTTGAGTTCACCATGCCCGGCGCAGTCTACTGGAACATGGCGTTCGGGAGGGAAAAGGGTCAGGTACTTGAAGACCAGGAAGGTCTGGACACTGCCTGGAGTTTCGCCAAGAACATGGCGAACGTGATGAAGAAGATGAATGCGTAGCAGCCGCGCTGCGTCATCGGGAATAGGAACCCAGCACGACAGAGACCTCCATGCGAGTTCCATCACGGTAGATGACAAGGTCCACCGATTCGCCGACCTCTTTTGACCATAGCACGGCGACAAGCTGAGTTACGGAGAATATCTCTTCACCGTCGGCACTCACCACAACATCGTTCTCCCGGAGGCCTGCCGCTGAGGCAGGTCCTCCCTCAGCAATCTCATACAAGCGTACGCCAACTCTGAGCGACAAACACTCCGCACAGACAACCTCAGGAGTGAGTTCCCCGAGGTTTGCCCCGAGATAGGCACGCCGCACCTCACCATACTGCACGAGGTCCTCGTACACACGTCGCGCCGTGCGCACGTTGATGGCATACCCGACGCTCTGCGCCTCAGGGTTTCCAGCACTATTGATACCCACAACCTCGCCATCCAGATTCACCAGTGGACCGCCGCTGTTCCCCGGATTGATGGCAGCATCCGTCTGAATTGCGTCATAGTATGGAATCGAACCGATGAAGAACGCACGCCCAAGGCTGCTCACGATTCCCGCCGTCACGGTCGCGCCTCCCCGGTCAGGAGACAGGCCGAAAGGATGACCGAGGGCCACGACCCAATCACCGATTCTGAGCTTCGAAGGGTCTGCGAACACGGCGGCAGGAAGACCTGTCGCGTCGAGTTTCACCACTGCAAGGTCCAGAAGCTCATCCACCCAGAAGTCCTCCACGAGAACAGTGGACCGGTCTTGAAGCGTCACATCGATGGACGTGGCACCCTCAAGCACGTGTCTGTTGGTCAAGACGTAGCCGTCCTCGGACATGATGACACCTGAACCGGACGCCAGGGCAATCCCTTGACCGCTGACCGGTATCTCAACGAGGAAATACACCACACTTGGCATCACCTTCTCAACCACGTCGCCGAAGGTGGCAGGTACGGTTGAAACAGGCTGCGTGGCTTCGGGCTCCGTCACACAGGCTGAGTTCAGCGAGATGATGACGATGAGTAGCGCGGTGACTGCAAGAAGAACCGGCGGTCGACGCACAGAATTGCTCCTATCTTGTCTCACAACACACCTCCGCCTCAGTTTACCCGTGGACCACACCCGCGTGACGCAGATACTCAAACCTGGCCCGCCGTCTACTTATGCACCATCTCGACCGGGAAGTCCGTGAGAACCTCCACACCGCCGTCAGTCACGAGAATCGTGTCCGTGACCCTCGGTCCTCCGACACCTTTCTTGTAGATGGTGGAGAGGAGTATGTCAATCACCATGTCTTTCTCAATGACGTGGTCGCCTGTCTTGCTGATGATGGGATAGAACTCGGACTGGCGAATACCCACTCCATAGCCGATGACTTCCAGAAACTCCCGACCATAACCTGCCGCTTCAACGACATCATAGGCTGCCTTGTACACGTCCCGTGCCGGCAACGGAGGCTTCACTGCAGCCATGGCGGCGAGCCGGGTCTCAAGAAGGACATCGTAGATATGCTCGGTCTCCAGGTTGACACTGCCGAGGCCGATGGTGCGGCACATCTTGGCTACGTAGCCTTCGAACGTGGCTCCGAGATGAATAACGATGGCCTGGTTGTTGCCGATGACGGTCTCACCTGCATACGGATGGGTGAGCAGTTGGCGCTCTGGCACAAGTACCTGCATGCGGAACGGCGCACCTTGAGACCCTGCCTTGCGCATCGCATGTTCGGCCTCAGCCACGACTTCGACTTCCTTCAACCCCGGACGGACAGTCTCAAACGCCGCCCTCATTCCTTCCACAACGATGGAGCCGGCCCTGCGCATGCGCGCAATCTCGTCCGCATCCTTGACTGAGCGAACGACATATCCGGCCGTTGCGATGCTGACGAATTCCGCCTTCGGCAATCCGGTGCGCAAGGCATCGTACACGCTGAATTCCACAAAGTACTTGCCGAAGCCAATTCGGGGACTCTCGTACCCCATCGACTTGATGACCTCCACGGTCCTGGCACCAAGGTTCGTCGCAGGGAACGGATAGCCCACCACGTGTTCACAGGGCACTCGTGACCTGACAAACTCGGCATCAAGCCACAGCGAGACGATGTGAGGCTCTCCCTCAACGGGAATAACGATTGACATACACTCAAAATCAGTGATGCCGGTGAAATAGATGAGGTTATTGCGGTCAGCAAAGAGGGCGATGTCAACTCCCTGTTTCTTCAACTCGCCCTGCATTCGCCATATTCGCCGTAGGTAGGTTTCTCTGTTCATAATTGCCTCCTCGGTCAAATCGCTTGGGAGAGGGGCGCAGCACACTACCATCTCCCCTATTCCATAATATCCCATCGCGCCAGTAGGACGAAAGCCGAAGAAGTTCGCCGAAGGCGATGCGTCAAACCCCTTGACACCGCATAATCGATATGCTAATTTCGAAAGTACTTCCCACCCTCCGGAATAGCTTCCCACTATGCGGAAAACAGGGTCGGTTCAGTCAGTAGCCAAGACGCTTGTTCTGCTCAGGGCGTTCACGCCAGAAGAGCCAGCGCTAGGGCTTAGCCAACTCGCCAGAAAGGTGCAGTTGCCTGTGTCCACTGTTCACCGCCTGCTCAAAGTACTCGTCGAGGGCGGCATGCTGAGTCGAGACGACAGCGGCCGATACAGCGTTGGGCCAGAACTCTACGCGATAGGAACTCTCTACCTGCACTCAACAGACATCTGCGGCGTTTCCCAGCCGATTCTGAAGTTGTTGAATGACCTCACGAGCGAGTCCATCAATGTATCCATTCCTGCCAAGGGCAACGTGGTGCTGATCATGAAGGAGGAATCGAAACACGCTTTTCGCGTTGCCCAGCAGGTCGGATCTGTGTATCCCGCGTACGCATCATCCATGGGCATGATCCTGCTGAGTGAACTCACGGAATCTCAACTGGACACGCTCTTTCCCGAGGACAGACTGCAACCTCTCACCAAACGTACCATCGCAAGCAAGGCACAACTCAAGCAAGAATTGGAGCTTGTGAGAGAGAAAGCTGTTGCCGTCGACGTGGAGGGCAGCTACATGGGAGTCGTATGTGTCGCGGCGGCGATACGTGACGCAAGTGGCAAGGCAGTTGCAGCCATCAGCATTTCGGGCCCGTTGGTCCGAATGCAGCCTCTACTCCACAGTCGGTTCGCGCCCTTGGTCAAGCTGGGAGCTCAAGCAATCAGCTCCCGCCTTGGTTATCAGAGCCAGGAGGTTCCGAGGCCAAGCGTGGAAACCATTGAGGCTCTGTGGAATGGGGAGGCACCGACGTCCATGGTAGTACAAGAGGTCAACGCATGAAGCAGTACGGTTTCATCCGTGGTGGCGCGATGGAGGAAGCAGCTGGCACCCAATCCGGCTGGGGAAGGACGGCCGACGTGAGTCTCCGATGGAGACTCAGCGCCTTTTCGGGACTTCTCAGGAGTACGCACCTCACCCTTTGACGCTCCGCTTAAATTGGCTGAAGGCTCCGATCATACTGTTGAGTATTTGAGGATCGGCGCAGCGATAAATAGTGGAAGGAGGTGACAACTTGCGAATAATCACAACGCAAGCAGTTGTCGATCCGGAAACCTGTATAGGTTGCCGGACCTGCGAGAAAGTGTGTCCCACAGAGTCGATCAAGGTAGGCGACGACAAGAAGGCCACGGTGAACCTGGAAACATGCACGGGGTGCGGCAACTGTGAGAGCAGGTGTCCAACTTTCGCCATCAAACTCGTGGCACTGAAGGAAAAGAAGGTCATAGGCGTTGACTATACGAAGGCGCCTCAAGACCAGATAGCGGCGCTCTGCAAGAAGGCGCAGTTCCATCCGGAAGCCGTGCTCTGCTACTGCACCGGCACGCGGGCACGCGAGGTCGCGGCATGCATCCTGCTTGGAGCCAGGACACCGGAAGAGATCTCCCGGCAGACAGGCATCCGGACCGGATGCTCGGTCGAGTGCATACAGCCCATCCTGCGCCTGCTCACCGCGGCAGGCGTTGAGCTTGGCAAGGCACCCGGCTGGCAATGGTATGGCCTGACACCAACAAACTGGGACCTTCCCAACGACGTCGTCAAGAACCCCGACCACAAGAAGTTCTATTTTGAGGCCGACAGGAAGATCATGGAGCAGGTGACCGACGCGAAAGGAGGTGAATAGTGGCTGTCAAGTTTGAAAAGGCCCTGCCTCCCATGGCTCCGCGTGAGTCCGCCTACGGCGTACCCACGAGTTGTGTCAAGGACAGGGCCGCCAACCTTCCCGGAATGGCATTCGTGAAAATGACGGACCTCTTCCCCGACTCACCCCCTGTCTTCTGGCCGCCCGAAAACCCGAAAGAGATGGACAGGGCTACCAGGGAAGCGCTCAAGAACGTCAATATGGCCATGATCAAGCCGGGTGATTCGGTGAATCTGTTGGCATCGCACCACGGCTGGACCATCCTCGGGGGTGGGCCGTACACCCAGATGCTGAAGACCATTAAAGACGTTATCCAGGAGCGGACGGGCTGTACAGACATCCGGTTGCGCGCGGGCGTTGGTCTGCGCTTCCGCGAGACCGAGGAGTACATCAAGCGCTTCGGCCTCGATGAATACTTCGGAAAGGGCAAGGCCCGCGGCATCGCACCGATCGATGAAGGCATCGCAATTGAGACCGAGATAGGCACGATGTACGGACTCAAGCGGGCCTATGACGCAACATGGATAGTCCACACCCACAACAGTGACGTGCGCGAGATACATTTCCACCGCCATGTTGACAGGGCAGTGAAGCCATTCTCGATGTCGTACGCCCGTATCGAGAGCAGGTCGACGTACCATCACAACCTTGGTCCCCGTGGCGCCAACTTCGCCGCCCGCGCGATATTCAACTCCAAGTTCGTCCAGGACAAGTGGACGTTTGCGTGCTTCTTCAAGCCGACTCCCGCCGGCATTGTGGGCGTCACGGCGAACAACGACCTCTATGAGTTGAACCGTGAGGTCACCAGGATGAACATGGGTACGTACGGCAAGATTATGACCCTGCTGGGCAGGATTGAGACCGCGATTGCGGTACTCGACTTCGCCTGCCCTGTTCCCTACGTTTTCTCCGGCGGCGTCATATATGGCAACTTCACCAGCGCCAACATAGACCTGCTGGACCTCGAACAGCCACTACCGTCCTATACGTGGTACACCGAATCGTACTACGGTGCGAACGAGAAGCCACTCATCCCCGGCATCCCTCCCATCAATCCCGCCATCAAGGTGTGCGTGGTTAACTACGCGTGGGTCGGATATCCGTCCGTATTCTGGGCGAAGCACACACCAACGATTATCGTGGGAGAAGACCACGCAAGACTGTTCCGGGAAGACTCTCAGAACATCGAATTCCCAGACTACGCGAAGGAGGTGGTACCAGATCTGAAGACAGCCATGGAACATGCTTACGCTTTGGCCAAGACAGACAAGGTAATCCTGTTCGACGGTGCTGCCGGCGGCATCAATTGCAGCCAGTCGCTGGCAGAGGAGCTCATGGCGAAGGCTCCTGCGGTAAGTAAGGAGGTGGATGAGGTGCTCATGCCCAAGTGGCTGAAGCAACGGGGATTGGCCTAGGCGCACCGGAGTTCCGCTGCAAATCAAGACCGAAAGGAGACTTGCATGAACCTGATTGAAAAGGGTCCCGGATATGCGAGTGGCTTGCGAGACTTTGGCAAGTACTTCACTCCGGGCACAGTTGGGGCAGGCATCATTGCCGCCATCATGGGTTGTACCGGCCCGGCACTCCTAATCATTACTGCAGGTCAGGACGCGGGCCTCGAAATGGGCACGATTGAGTCCTGGCTGTTCTCCGTGTACTTCTTCGGCGGCCTCATCACAATCATCCTGGCCCTCTACTACAAACAGTCGATATGCGGTGCATGGTCCATCCCCGGGGTCGCACTTGTTGCGGCGGCGCTCGCTGAATTCAGCTTCAACGAGATTGTGTTCGCGTACATTCTCGCGGGCGTCATCGTCCTCGTTATCGGCTTCACGGGACTGGTCAGGAAAGTGATGATGTGGATTCCGAGGGCCGTGGTCATGGGAATGGTTGCAGGCGCTCTCTTCCGATTCGGCCTGAATATCTTCCCCAATACCGTGGCGTTGCCTGCAATGGCACTGCCGATGATTGCCATCTGGGTACTGTTCACCCTCTACCGCACGAAGCTACACGTTCCCGGCGTACTCATGGCTCTCATCCTCGGCATCATCATCGCCATCGCCATGGGACTGTCAGACTTCTCCAACGTGACGCTGAGCTTGGCGAAGCCACAGATATTCACGCCTGAAGTCAGTGCCGGTGCGATAATCGGACTGGCCATACCCCTGGCCATCATTGTCATCACGGCTGAGAACACACAAGCGATGGGTGTACTGATGTCTATCGGTAACAATCCGCCGGTAAACGCCATGACGCTCATCAGCGGTGTCGGCGGCATCATCACGGGTTTCTTCGGCGGGCACAACGCCAACATCGCCGGCCCAATGACCGCCATCACCTCATCGCCTGAGGCCGGACCGGTCGAAGGACGCTACGTCGGCTCAGTCGTCGATGGTGTCCTCTTCGGCGGTTTTGGCATCATCGCTGCAGCGGCGCTCTCCATCGTGAGCGTGCTACCCAAGGTACTCATCAACGTGGTCGTGGGTCTCACCATGGTCGGCGTGCTCTCAAGCGCACTGACTGATGCCTGGCACGGAAAGTTCAAGTACGGCGCGTTCTTCGCCTTCTTCTTCACAGCATCACTGGCGACATGGTTCAAGATTGGCTCGCCATTCTGGGGCTTGCTGTTCGGCACCATAATGTCCTACATACTTGACAGAGAAGACTGGCAGGAGAGAAAGGCAGCTGGCTAGTAAGCGCCCAGAAAGCTGCGGAATATATGCAGAGAAGACCACCAGAATACATTGAGACCCTGGGATTGTCTCGTCTATCTGTCTTTGGCTGACTGGCAAGTCGGGCCATGGCCTCTTGAGTTGCTGTGGCCCGACTTGTTTGAGTTGCTGACATAGACATGGGAGTGCATGCCTGCCGCTGGCAGGTTCAGGAATGAGGAGGGTTCATATGAGAGCGAGTATTCCATACGAGACGGCGGAGGAAAGAGGGGTATTCCTCGAACTGGACATAGCAGAGAAGAACGTTCTCAAGACGTTCGCGCCGAGAGAGCCAGGAGCTATCGAAGACCCCTGTCAAGCCGTTATGAAAGCTATCGATTCCCCTGTGGCAGGGCGCAGCTTCGAAGAGCTTGTCAGCCAGGGCAAGAAGGTCGTGTTCGTCACCGAGAACCAGTTCAGGGCGGCACCGGCAGAATTGGCCCTGCCAGCGCTGGTCGAACGGGCAAGGAACGCGGGAGCATCAGTAAGCGTGGTCATCGCCAATGGCAAGGTCCCTCCCCTTTCAGATGATGAAATCAGGAATCGCGTGGGAGCGGAGGTAGTCGAAAGCGGTGTTCCCGTCGTCTGCAACGAGGCGGGAAATCCCTCACGCTATGCATATGTTGGCACGACAGCGGCAGGCACACCTCTCTGGGTGCTCAAGGAAATCACGGAGGCAGACGCCGTTATCACCATCAGTACCACGCAGGCCACGCTATGGGGCTACGGAGGTTCGGGGATGGTCATTCCCGGTGTTGCCTCCAACGAGACGATTGAGACCAATCACGTCATGGCGCTCGCGCCGAACTGCAGACCTGGCAACAACAATTGCAGCATGCAGAAGGACAAGTACGAGGCACTGCAGATGGCACACGTTGCGATGGGCATTAACGTCATCGTGAACAACAGCTGGGAAGTCATCTACGTGAATGCGGGCAGCCCCGTGGAGTCCCACCGGCGGGCAGTGGAGCACTATGACAGCATCTACCGGTTCGATATCCGCGACATGAATGAGAAGGCGGACATAGTCATCACAGGCTCATCCGCCCCCACAGACCATCTTTTCTTTCACACGAACTGGGCGATAGTGAACTGTCTACCCGTGTCGAAGGAAGGAGCCACCATCATCCAGGCAACACCGTGCCCGGGCTATGGGGACTGGCCGGGATTTGCGTTGATGGACCTCATGAAGGACTTCATGCCACCCTCCGGGGAGAACCACGAGAAGGCGCTCAGGTCTTTCTTCACGCGGGAACGCGAACTGTGGGCGGGCTGCATCTGGTACCCCCTGTACAAAGCAATGCTCAGCAGGCAGGTCAAGATTGTCACGATGGAGAAGAACCTTGCCGATGCCCGTGCCACCGGAATCGACGCGGGAGACTCCCTACAGGGAGCATTCCATGCAGCAATGGAACACCATGGGCCAGGTGCGAAAGTCGCCGTGGTACCATTCGGCCGGTACACCGTTTTCACCGAGTGAAAGAGTGCGACAGTCCGAGCCTATTAATGTCGACCTGCGGGACCTGATATTCGAGAGTATCAGTGACCGAACCTACGTGGCACAGATTCGTGCACGAACAGCGGGCATTCTCTCCGGAGTCCCGCTGCTACGCAGCAAGGGAGATGAGATTGGCGTCATGTTCCGCAGCCTGCTTCCCGATGGGGCCCCGCTCGAAAGCGGCACCGTGCTGGCCGAGTTCACTGGGGCACCGAAGCAACTAGCGCTGTGTGAGGACAATCTCATCGGCCTCGTCGCCAAATACTCCGGCGTCGCGACCGCAGCATCCAGGGCGAAGGCGGTATCAGGACGAATCCGTGTCGTCTGCGGAGCCTGGAAGAAGATGCCTGCCGAATCCAAGCAACTTCTGCGACGTGCGGTGGAGACAGGGGGGTTGTCCACCCGCATCTCCGACAGAAACTTCGTGTACATGGACAAGAACTACGTCCGGATGTTCGGCAGCATCAGCGCGACGCTTGCGGCGGTCCGGAAGATTGATGAGCGCGTCAAGGCAATACAAATTCGCGGAGAGACCACCACCATCGAGGAGGAGGCTGAGGAAGCTGTGGCAGGCAGTGCGAACATACTGATGATAGATACCGGCAACACTGATGATGTCAGACGCGTGTCCCGACACCTCCATGCCAGAGGCATGCGTGGCTCGGTACGTCTGGCGTTCGCCGGAGACATAAGTATCGAGCAACTCGGCATACTGCAGGCCGATGACATCGACATCGTGGATATCGGTCGTGCGGTTATCGACGCTCCCCTCCTCGACATGCGACTCGATGTCGTGGGAGAGTACCCTGACACAACAACACGGCAGCAAGGAGAGTGACTGTGGACATCAACATGATAGGAAAGACCGAGCTATGGATACAGAGTATCCGGCTTCACGAGGCCAACCTCTCGGACATAGCCGGCGTAGTGAGCGAGGTCTTCGAACTCTCTCCACAGGAAGTCCTGGTCGTGGATGCCGGGCCGACTCACGTGACACTCGACATACTCAGACAGACCATGGAGCTGCATCAATTCACCGCCAAAGAGTCACTGCTGCTCAGTCGACTGTCTAAACTCCCGGGAGTGACCATAGATGCAGAAACCGCCATTCACTCTGAAGGCATCCTCGAGATGATTTCCCTCGACCCCGACCTGAAGGAAGACGTCACGGCGAAGGCTGCCACAGTGGGCAAGCAGATGGAGGAGGCGTTCCTCAAGAGAGTGAGAGTGTTCCCCACAGGGGCGGAGGTGCTGAGCAGGGTCATCGAGGATACAAACAGCCCCTATATCAAGGAAGCGCTGGAGACACAGGGGTACAGGGTCACCGTCGGCGACATCCTCCCTGACAACGTGGTGGCAATATCGAATGCACTGGAGGAAGCACTCTACGAGGGCTACGGACTCATCATCACGACGGGCGGGGTCGGCGCGGAAGGCAAAGACCAGACCGTCGAGGCCACTTTGCGCCTGGACGCCACTGCCGCGACACCCTGGGTGGTCAAGTACGAGCAAACAGGCAGGCACGTGAAGCCGGGAGTCAGAATCGGCGTGGGACAGATAGGCAAGGCACTGATAGTGAATCTCCCGGGGCCACACGACGAGGTAGCGGACTGCATACCGGTACTGGTATCTACGCTGGCACAGGGCGCGCGTGACAAGACAGTGCTCGCGGAGAATCTTTCAGCGAAATTGAAATCGAGGCACCTGCCACACTAACTACAGACCGAGGTCCATGCCATCCGCTATCATGGCTCGCTGCAACGCGTTGATATCCAGGGCGCGCGGCGAGCGCTCAGAACTGAGCGACAGTGCGGCCGCAACCCCCGCCGAATGCCCGGTTGCAAAACACGGAGGAATCAGCCGCAGCATGCCCACTCCTTCGGGGTCCGCTGACAGACACCGCCCCGCAACCAGCAGGTTTTCCACGCCTCGTGGCACCAGCGACCTGTATGGCACGCGCAAAGGGGTGTGCATGTACGGTTTGGAGGCAGTGTCCGGATAAACATTGTCCAGCATGTCCTTCATGGAGGGCGCGATGTCACCCTGTGCGAGGCGCGTGCCACGAACGCCGGTGAGAGTGGCCGTATATTCAACGCGAGACTGCTCAAAACCCGGCACATGCTCAACCAGGAATCGTGACAGGCGCATCACATGCTCTCTGCAAGTGAACTCGGCCCGTGAATGCGCAGCCGGATCCAGACCGTCAACTCCCTGCAGGTTGCCCGACCAGACGTTTACCTCTCCCTCGTGAACGAGGTCCTGTCCGAAGACTCCAGGTGCGCCGCGGTCCATCGTCATTTCGAGGTCGAATTCAAGGTCGTCCTGCTTACGAGCCCGCTGCACGACGTCGCGCAGTTTGCTCCAATTCCCTATCTCAGCAAGCACCCGGGTCGTATCCACACCTATCATATTGAACATGAGGGTTGCAGGAGGCAACTTCGAAGGGACAGCACATGGGGCACCAGCCCTCGCGCACACGTCGGCATCTCCGGTTGCATCCACTACAACCTTCGCGAGGATGGCGTGGCGACCTGCCTTGCTTTCGACTATCACTCCCTTGATTGCCCCATCTTCCACGATGCTATCAACGATAACGGTGTGAAGCAGGCATTCAACTCCCTGCTCAAGAAGCATCCGACCAAGTTCGTACTTGAGCACCTCAGGCTCCATGGCGTGGAATGACAGTTCCTGGTAGTCAGTCGACTGGTTTCGCACGAGTGAGTAGGCGTCGCTACGACACAACCGTTCTGCGACCTCAAGGCCTATCCCGTTGTCGAGGGGCGGGGTGGTAATAACCAGCGACTGCGTGACAAGGCCACCCAGAAATGCGTAGCGCTCCAACAGCAACACGCGGGCACCCCGGCGCGCGGCGCAGTAGGCCGCAGACACACCTGCGACACCTCCACCACAGACGAGCACGTCCGTCTCGGCCAGTACCGCGGTTTCTCGCGGCGCCTCATGAATCGTTCTCACGACCAGCACCTCCTAGCGGCGCTACGAACCTCAACTGCCGCAGCGTCAGTGCATCCGACAATCATTCTGCACCGTTGCACAAGCAACAGCCATGTTCACGCACAAAGGCACCCCGTAGGCGTTTACTTCGAGCTGTTTTTCGGCAAGTGCGGAATGAGCCAGGAAAGGAAGGAGTCCTCGCTCCGAGTCTGAAGGAACACGCGGCCCGGCCCTGTGAACTCACAGACGAGCCCCTCACCGCTGAAGAGCGTCGACTTCATGCCACCGACTCGCCTGACCTTATAGTTAACCCCCTCATCAAACGCCACCATGTGGCCATTGTCTACCACGTAGGACTCACCGGCAGGAATAACAACTTCGTGAATAGCCCCGTAGCTCGATAGAAAGAGATGTCCGCTGCCGCTTATTTTCAGAAGGAAGGGACCTTCCTTTGCGAAGAAGCCTCGCGCCCCCGACCACTTCGTATCAACGGTGAGTTGAGGGGACGATGCCAGGTACGCTGTAGATTGCGCGTACATCGTGGCCCCGGCTACGTCAAGATGGACGATGTCACCGGGAAGCGGTGGCGCAAACGTGACCTCTCCCGCAGACGATGCTCTGAACGTGTTGATGAAGAAGCTCTCTCCGCCAAGGACGCTCCGCTTCAAACCGGAAAGCAATCCTCCCTTGACGCTGGTCTGCATCTCGATGCCTGAAGACATTGACACCATGGCACCTGACTCGGCGCTGACCTCTTCGCCTGCATTGAGCAGTACCTTCGCCAGAGAGTACGAAGGCCCGTAGAGTATCTCGTGGTTCATCAGTCCCTCCTTCCTAGAATGGGACCTGGACTCCCCCTGTGGGGACTATGTTCCGCACATCACGCGGACCTCCAGGTCGGGCACACCCATCGGTCGTCTGCACTCGGTGATACCACCTGCGGGCAGCCTACAGAAAACCATTATAGGTCTGGAGATTTCCGGTGTCTATTTCCATCCCAAGACTGGACACCTCTCCCCAAGCCCACCGCCATCAGTCTATAATCGGCAAAGACCTTGATGCAGACGACAAGTCAGCAAGCACTCCAGGCTCTCCGTGCACACTACACATGTGCGATGCTCGGTATGCTCCTTGAGGATGTGCAACGCATCGAACGGCACTATCCGGTTTCATGCCTCGGGCTGAGTGGCGTGTGTGAAGAGAAGCTTGCGCTCTTTCGCAGTCGCGAGATTACTACTACGGAGTCCAATGTCCAGCCAGAGACGCCGCTTGCGACGAAAGACCCGGCGCATGCACTCGACATTCTCGAGGCTCAGCGCACCCTCGGCCTCGTGCCACGCCACGAATACCGCCGGAGACGCCGTGAACTTGGCCGCAGACTCCGCCACCTACGATACTCGGACACTCCCATAGTGGCACACATCGTTGACATGGTCACTCTCTTCCGTGACAGAATTGAGGACGGGCTTCTGGGGATGGGCGAACTGACCGAGCGCATCAACTCCCATCGCACGGCGATGTTCTAGCAACGCATCCACGTTGAGGCGAGCACCCACTACTTCGGCTCGGGAAACTGCGAGGAGACCAGTTCTTCAACCTCACGCAGCCAGCGCTCCCTCTGCTCGCGCGTGCTGGTCACTATGATGCTGAACGTACGGCGTTGCACGTTGCTCACGCCACACAGTCCGAAGATGCAGTCTCGCCAGATGGCTTCCAAAGGGTCGCCAAATACCTGCCGCTCGCGCTCGGGTGATGTATTGGAAGTGTTGAACACCAGTGCCGCCCGTGCGTGTAACAACCCCACAGGCACACCTTCTCCGCAGTCGTTCTCTTCGAACCGGTAGGCGACACCGGGTCTCACAACCCTGTCTACCCACCCTTTCAGGATTGCAGGTGGCTGTCCCCACCAGTTGGGATGCACCACCACGATGCCATCCGCTGCAGCAAGTTCGGCACAGTGAGCTTCGACAGTATCTGAAAGCATCGCATCCCGAAGAATCTCGGAGGAGGGAAGCAACGGAGGAAATTCCTCCTCACAAAGGTCATGAAAGGAAACAGAGTGCCCGAGCAGGCGCAACGTGTCCACGCAGGTGACCGCAATCGCATGATTGAAACTTGCAGTGTCGGGATGAGCCAGAAGAACGAGGATGTTCACGTCACACCTCCTGCACGCGATATGGAAACGGAAAGCTACTAGTGAGGAATGATATGGCGCGCGTCGCGCGGCTTCACGCCTGAAGGAAAACTCTCCATGGCACGGATGGCTGCAACAGGAGCCTGCGCAGCCGCCCCCGAAGACTCAAGGGCTCTGACAACGGGACTCAGAACGTCCTTTAAGTCGAAGTCCACCCACGCCGCATGGTGTTCAAGGTGGTAGTCTGAATGAAGGTCCAGCCCGGCGAAGTGTGAGAGCACATGTCTGGAACCATCGCGCAGCCAGACGGAATCGGCGCCCTGCATCAGCGCGTGAAGCACGGCGGGAACGCATAGCCGCCCCACAGCGATGAGCCCCTCTGCAGCAATCCACCGCACCTCAAATGTGCGGTCCGCCAGGGCCTTTACAAGACCATCAATGGCACGGCGGTCTGCGATGTCCCTCAAACACATGGCTGCCTCAAACCGAACTCTGCTCTTGCGGTGTCCGAGAGCCTGCAGAACAGGCTCTACAGCACGCGGGCCCATCGCCACCAGTGCGTGTCGCGCGCGCTCCCTCTTGATTCCGTCCTTGTCAGCCAGTTGCTCAATCAGCCCCTCGATCGTTGGAGCGCACACCACGGCGTCATCAGGAGCTGATGAACGATTGTGCAGATGATTGAAAAGTCTCTTCATGTGTCGTGCTTTCAGTGACGCTACACATAGGATTATAGGTATCACACAAGAGCATGTCCACCTCGACAGTAGTACGACTCACGACTCCGAGCGAAGTAGCCCACGGAACACTGGCGGACTGAGAGTCCGGGCTGCAACGTACAGCCGCACTATTGGCTGCGTTCCGCAGAAACCAGTCATGTCCGAAAGAAGAAGGACAAATATGCGCATCTGAGACATAATACTGTGGACTCTCCACAACTCCGGTGCTAGCATGTGCCCGTTCAGCACAGGCGATACCGCAATGAACGTAGTTGAGATATATAAGGGGTGGTGCAAGAAGTGCGGCATCTGCGTTGCGTTCTGTCCCCGGGATGTTCTTGCAATCGGCGACGACGGCTACCCCACGGCGAAGAACGCCGAAGCGTGCACCGGCTGCGGCTGGTGTGAACTCCGCTGTCCCGATTTTGCGATAGTGGTGCAGAAAGATGAGCGAACAAAAGACAGCTGAGCGCATACTGCTGCAGGGCAGTGAGGCCTGTGTAAGAGGGGCGCTTGCGGCAGGTTGTCAGTTCTATGCCGGCTACCCCATCACACCTGCCACCGAGATAATGGAACTTATGTCACGTCGCCTTCCCCCTGCAGGCGGCGTCTTCATACAGATGGAAGATGAGATAGCGAGCATGGGCGCGATAATCGGCGCGTCGCTCGGCGGCATGAAGGCAATGACAGCCACCAGTGGACCGGGATTTTCCCTCATGCAGGAGCACATCAGTTTCGCAGCAATGGCAGAGGTTCCGTGCGTGATAGTGAACGTCATGCGAGGTGGACCCAGCACCGGTCTCCCAACTCGCCCGGCACAGGGCGACGTCATGCAGGCCCGCTGGGGTTCTCACGGAGACCACCCGATGCTCGTCGTTGCTCCGTCTTCAGCCTACGAGTTCTTCGATTTGACCGTGAAGGCGTTCAACCTCGCCGAGCGCTACAGGAGTCCTGTGATAGTGCTCGCCGATGAAATCGTAGCGCACACCCGTGAGACGGTGATACTGCCGCCGCTCGAAGAACTTGAGATTGAGAACAGGCCGAGGCCGACCGTGCCTCCAGAATGGTATTCACCCTACCAGGACCCGGGTACCGGAGTGCCGCCGATGGCAGCGTTCGGAGAAGGATACCGATTCCACGTGACCGGCCTTATGCATGATATCAATGGTTACCCCACCCAGCGACCTGACGAGACGGAAGAGTTGATGATGAGGCTCTTTCACAAGGTATCCAAGGACTTTCATCTACTTCAATGGTATGACGCATACTTCGACGCTGATGCCGAAATCATGGTCATAGCGTATGGCTCAGTCGCACGTTCAGCGCTCAAGGCAGTCAAGATGGCACGTGAGAAGGGGCTCCCCGTGGGATTGCTCAAGCTCAAGATGATATGGCCCTTCATGCGGAGAACAGTTGAACGTTATCTCGATTCTTCCCGCAAAGTCCTCGTCGCTGAGGCCAACATGGGGCAACTGTCAAGAGAAGTGAAACGCGTCAATCAGGGCAAGTGCGACGTACTCACGCTCAACAGGATTGACGGGCAGATGCTGACTCCAGACCAGATACTGGAGCGAGTCGAGGAAGCGCTCTCATGAAACATACGCCGCACCTGATTCACCGCTATCTAAGATCGTCAAAGCGCTTTCCCCACGTATGGTGTCCCGGCTGCGGCATCGGCATTCTCCTTGGTTCCCTTGTGAGGGCCATCGATGCGAGCGACTACGGCAAGAACGACATCATGCTCGTCTCAGGCATCGGCTGCTCCGGAAGGCTCCCCGTCTACCTTGATTTCAACACACTGCACACCACACATGGCAGGGCCCTGACCTTTGCCACGGGCATCAAGCTGGCAAAGCCCCACATGAAGGTAATCGTCGTGATGGGAGATGGTGACGCCGCATCGATTGGAGGCAATCACCTCATTCACGCGGCGCGACGCAATATCGATATCACCACCATCATCGTCAACAACCAGATATACGGAATGACGGGCGGACAGGCATCTCCCACCACCCCATTCGGACTGACTACTTCATCCTCTCCCTATGGCCACCTGGAACACCCGTTCGACATCTCCCGCCTCGTGGAGGCAGCAGGCGCCGTCTTCGTTGCACGATCCACCGTCTACCACACCAGGGCACTCGACAAGGTCATCGGTCAAGCACTGAACAAGAAGGGTTTCTCAGTTGTGGAGGTTATCTCGCCGTGCGTGACACACTACGGCAAGATGACAGGCATGAACTCGCCGGTCGAGATGATGCAATGGCAGAAAGACAACGCCGTCCCCGTCGAGAAGGCCGGTGAGATGAGTACCGAAGAGTTGCAGAACAAGATAGTAACGGGCGTCCTTGTCGATATCGAGAAGCCAACGTTCCACGAGGAACACGCCCGAATCGGGAAAGAGGTCGGATAGAGACCCATGCGATACGAATTGCGGCTGGCAGGTTCAGGTGGACAGGGATTGGTACTGGCGGGAATCATGCTCGCCGAGGCCGGTCAGATGGAAGGCCACATGGTAGTCCATTCACAGAACTACGGCCCTGAGGCACGTGGCGGCAATTCGGTCTCCGAGGTCATCTTCTCCGACGAGGAAATAGACTATCCGCGAACGATGGGGCTCGACATGCTCGTTGCGTTCAACCAGAAAGCCTGCAACGAGAGCATCAACGAGATGAAGGAAAGCGGCCTCGTCATCGTAGACTCCGCACCTGTCAAGAAATGCCTCTGGGGCAAAGTACTACGGCTCCACCTCCAGAGAGAGGCAGATGTCACTTTCAATGACCCGCGAGTGGTGAACGTGTTCGCACTGGGCGTACTGACACCGTTCTGCGACTGGGTGAGCGAAGGTTCAATGACGAAGGCCATCAGCAACAGACTCCCTGCACACCTGCTCGAGCACAATATGGAAGCGTTCAAGCTTGGATTCAGCAAGGGAACGCATCTGAAGGAAACCACCCTTCACCACGAGCTTGAAGGCGCCATAGACGTCTAGCCGCCGAACAGTGACTTGAGCCAGTTCACCAATGACCCCAGAAAGTCTCCGAGTTTACTGAGGACATCCTGGCCGCTCGCAGAAGAACCACCGTCATTGGCAGAACCACCACTATCACTCGTCCCGCCACCAGTATTGCCGCTGTCGTTATTCCCAGTGCTCGTGTTCTGCACCGGCACACATTCAGTCCCTGCGGAGTTCCATTCGTAGCCAGACTCGCAGTGACACTCACCCTGAAACGCGAATGCGTGGGGAGGGCATTGCGTCACAGGCACGCAGGCAGACAGGTCCTGGTTCCACTCATACCCTGGGTTACACACGTACTGCGAGCCGACGAGATGAGAGTTGGCAGGAGCCGCTCCGGGGACGCACCCTCTCTCATTCGCCTGCGGGTTGCCAGGGTCGCACGTCTCATTCGGATAACAGGGACAGTCGTCACAGTTGCTGCAATCTTCGCCCGCTCCCGTCTCGCATTCACCCGAGACAACGATGGGCCCGCGCGTGAGAGGTGTAAACGTGAGAAGGTCCATGAATTCCTGTGCGCTGAGCTGCTGACTCATGAACGCTGCACCATCGGATGGCACACCGGAAACCTGCATAATCTGTCCATCGTCGAAGTACTGCACCACCACAACAGTCGATGCCGACGGCATCTCCTCAGCCACAACAGACAGGATGGTGCCAACTTTCTGCAAGACAGTGACAACACTGTCCATTTCCGCCACAGCCTGTTCATATTGAACGGTGACCTTGCTGCCGGACGTTGATACAGACGTCACCGCAACTCCGGAGGTAATCAGCCGATTCGTGATTGTTGCTTCCTCACCTTCCGCGCTGACCATACCAGGAGCAAGGAGAGATGCCAGCAATACGAGAGGCAGCAGTGCTGCCAGCGATGCCATGAAGTATCGGCTTGTGTTCCTCATCATCTCTCCTAAGGCTTGACTGATTTCACCAGGCTTGCGCTTCCGGGCAACTTGCCCTTGTAGCCCCAGTAGGTACCACCGCTCTGCAGCAGGTAGTCCCGCATACTCAAGTTGTCCAACGAGTAGCAGGAGAACATGAAGACATACTCCAGGTTCGGGTGCTCAACCCTGTCTGCCATTATCTTCTCAAGCTTGTCCTTACTATCCACCCACTTCACTGCGTAGGGGCCGAACTGGCACACGCCGAGAAACCCTTTGTCCGTTGTGCCAGCCTGTGCAATCGCCGATTTGACGCTGAAGTTGCCCGTGGTTGCCTCCGCCGCCTCAATCGTCGGCATGCCCCCAGGGTCCTCTCCGTGACCGGCATAGGCCAGGGCTTTGGTGGAAGGACGAGAAAGATACGGCGCGATTTCGTTGATGTGGTCCACGTAGATGGTGGGCGGCACCGTGTAGCCCATGGCAGCGTAGGTCTTACGAATGCCCGCGATGTCGTCAGACGCCCACCACTCATGGTATGCGCTCAGCCCGTTGGACACGAACACGTAGGCAACCTTCGGACTACACATGGTGTCAGAGTTGCGGAAGTCACTCGAAGGGTCGCAGACCTCGTTCGGGCCGCACGCACAATCCTCAGGGCAATCCAGGCAGTCTTCCGTTGCGCCTTTCTCCTTGTCACCGCAGCCGGCAATCAGTATCGAGCCGGTTCCATCGGGAAGGCCGCTCCTGGTGGCCGTCAGTTCAACCTTCAGCTTCCCCTCCGCAATCGTGTCACCTCCCGGCGTCTGCCCCCATGTGAACGTCCACGGCGTCTGCCCCGAGGAGTCGGTCGTTCCCGAGAGCACCGTGGAACGGCCGGAATCGGTGTAGGTCGCAGTGCCGTCGACGGACGCTCCCGGCACCGGCTGGCCTGTAGAATCTTTGACGGTGACGGTGCAATAGACAGTATCACCGATGAGATACAGGTCCTTGTCGGTCTCAATCTCGACCGACATCACATCGCCGACAGTGAACGTCGTGGCGGCAGTCGCCGTACCTGACGTCGAGCCGGTCGCCGTGACCGTCACGTTGAAAGTCGAAGGGGCCGCATCCGCAGCGATGGGGTATTCAACACGGTAGCCACCTGACCCATCGGCGGTCGTGGACATGGTTGAACCTGACACATTGACTGTGACTGCCGCGCCAGGCACTCCCCCCACACCGTCCGTTACATTTCCCTGAATCACCACGGTGTCGCCGGCCACGTAGCCGTCCTTGTCCGTATCAACTGTCACGGAAAGCGAGGGCATATCGCCCACGTTGAAGCCCACGTTCTCAGTTACATCCGGATACCCGGGTGCTGATGCCGTCACCGTGACGGGATAGCCAACATTGCCGACATCGCCGGGGATTGGAAAGTCCACAGCGAAGTCGCCTGCACTATCGACCGCCGGGGAGAACGGCGTACCCGCCACATTGACCGCCACAGAGGCTCCCGTGATTGGCGAAGAGTCAGAGGAATCGGCAACGTTTCCACTGATGACAACCGTCTCGCCGGGTGCGTATGAGGTACTGAATGGCGTCAGCGTCAGCGCAATCGTCTGAGCATCGTAATTCGCCCTGACCTTCTGCGCCACTGCGCTCGCGAATTCATTATGGCGACGAAGACAATCGTCCCAGACTTCCTGGGTCATGCCATAGTCCAGTTTGCTCGACCCGACGACCAGCTTCAGTCCTGAGACTGAAAACACAGTCGTACCACCGATGGTGCACCTGTTGCGGTCAATACCATCCAGCCCGAAGTCAGTATAGCCGTCCTCATAACGTGAGTAGCACGTGCGCTCGTACGTTGTGTCCAGATAGCAACTGCGACAATCCGGATAGACACAACCATAGCCTTCCCATTTGCAGTTCGCTGACACCGTCTCAAAACTGAAATCGTCAGTCGGTGAGACACGCGAGATATTGACAGTGAAATTGATGGCCATTCCCGTATCAACTTGAGACACTCCCTTGTACTTCCCCTGGAGCGCAATGTTGCCATCAGCCGAGTTGTCGATAATCTGCAACACTTCCAACCCCATCGCACTCGCCTCGGACGCGTCCAGCAACAGATACTCGTAGGGTCCCGCGGCAGATGCCTCAGAAGGCCCTATCATCGGCAGTGCGGCGAGAACGAACGCCATAGAGATTGTCAGCCATCGAACTTTGTGTGCCATTTCTCTCCCTGTCTTGTACTCCATGCCGACTATCTTCTCTATTCTTCCCACGTCCTGCAACGGACCGAGTCTTCAGACTCCGTGAATCAATTCGAGCGTGACCACAACCGTCTCTTCCTCAACAACTTCAACCAGCACATCTTCGGAGTAGCTCTGCTCTCCGAAAAGCGCCCGCACGAAGTACGTCCCTGGAGGGAGCTCCACTTCCCACGTCCCATCGGCGCCCGAGGTCACCTCGGCAACCTCATCACCGGGCTCATAGGAAACCGTCAACGGCGCATCGGCACTCACCCTGCAGGTACCGGACTCGATGGCCTCACACACAGTGACCACCGCTCCGGGATAGGAAAGGGGCGTTGCACCGGATGAAAGGCTGACAGGACTGTCAACCACTACTCCGGAAAGCACTTCCCTCGCATTTACCTGCTGCTGACCGGACGACTCACCTCTATCGCAACCAAGAAACAGCCCAAATACGGAGAACGCGAGTAGTGCGAAGAGAGCCGCCTTCCTCGAAGATAGCGCCGAGTTGATTGCTGCCACAATGACTCCAGACCTGTGAGACTGTCATTTCAGACAGCCTCGCTTCGCGATTCTACAGACCACGTTTCCATTCATGCAATAGCTGCTGGATGTTGGCAGGGTCTCATTTCCGGCGCGCACGCGGAAGCGGGACCATACTGCAGGACCGCCTTGCCCTCGATGCATGAGGGGACACCATACTTATCTCTGCCAGGCCAAAGCCGAAAGTCTGCACACAGGGTCCAGAATGACTGTCGGCAGGTCAGTCTTGAACACGAGGATAAGTTAAGTATCGTGTCCCCTTAGTTCCAGAGGTGCTACCGTGATGATTGTGCCTGCGGCAAACAAGACAGGATGCGGAGACCAGACAGACCTGAACTGAGAAGAACCAGCGCTACGGAAAGAAAGCGATCAGTCTGAGAAATCAACTCACCTGAAGGGCAAAGAAGACCCCAAGCAACCTCACCAAGGTACTCAGAACCAAACCCTATTGGCTCTCGCCGTGCCCGATTCCGCCATATAAATACTACGGAACCGTTTCAGCTGTCGCCTGCAGGGCAGTTGGCCCTTCCCCTCAACTTGATTGCTTGGGGTACTTTCGAAAATAACAACTGCTTGTGCCTTTGTCAATGCCCCTCTATTCGTGATTCGAAAAACGCGGTCGAAAAATCCCGCTGTGGGCAGGGGCGCCATGGAACCATCCTGTTCTGCATGCGTGACCTGTGCGCTCAAGGGTCCACGACGCACTACACAATGATGCATAACACCCGATTGTGGGGATTTGTGGACAGAATAGAAAAAGGGTCGTACCGGTCACAAGGACCCGCACGACCCTTTCTTCAAACCAAAGGAGCACAGACCTGAAGTGCTGAATTTATCTCTCCGGAACATCGCCTCCGGAGACACGTCATCACTCCTGTGCTACTACCATCAACATCAAATCACCCTGGACGTCACGCGCTTCCCCTCTCTACCCACCACCCAGTTCGCAATCTCCGCAGCCTTGTTGGTGCTCCAGAACCTGCTGCGCCTGCCCGCAGGACTTCCATCCGGCCCATGGGAATCCTGATACACCATGAACTGCCTTCCGCGCATCGGAAAATCCTCATTCCTCACGACTACGGCGTACGGCTTCATCAAGATACCCCGCAGATAATAGACAAGCTCTTCTTCAGGTTGCAGCATCTCAATCTGCCTGGTGACCACTTCTCTGGGCGATAGCTTCCTGGTCTTCTCAGGCACGGCTTCCAGCGTCGCAGTGCAACCACTACTATTATGTCTCCTCCAGAGCATATCCGTCTCCTTCGGTCAATCGTCCCGAGTTGGTATTGTCAGAGACTATTTGCCGGCGGGTTTCTTGCCCATTGAGGTTTCCTCCTTCCCCAATTCAGTCAGATATCCCTTGAGATACCTACTTGCCTTTGGTGCCGGGCCTGGGGTTGCTGCCGGGCTTGGCCGGCTGTCCCTTTGTTGCCATTTCTCACTTCCTCCTGTATACCGAACCGCTACGCGAGTGGACTACTTGCCCTTGGTGCCAGGCTTCGGATTGCTGCCGGGTTTCGCCGGTTGTCCCTTTGTTGCCATTTCTCACTTCCTCCTGTATACCGAACCACTACGCGAGTGAACTACTTGCCCTTGGTGCCAGGCTTGGGGTTGCTGCCGGGTTTCGCCGGTTGTCCCTTTGTTGCCATCTATTACCTCCTCCTGCTTTCCGAAACATCTTGGGGAGTACGGCATACATCGCTGTCTCTTCCGCGACGCCACGTTGAAAAATACTCAATTGCACGTCCACCATCACCCTCTCACTCTCGTCCCTGCAGCCACTGGCACCCTACTGATGCAAAGCTTGTTGATGGGACAACTACAACAGCGACGTAGACTGCAATAATTCTCACCCAACCTGGCCAGGGCCACCTCGAGGTCCGCATAGGTTCTACCTGCATTCCCCATCTTCTCCCAGATTGAATGAAGCTGCTCCCTCACCTCTACAGCGCGAGATACGTCAATCACACCGAGACAACAAGCCGCTACCACAGCAGGACTCGAAAGGCCGGGGCGGGCTTTGTCCCACACACCCCGCATCTCGCGAAGGAAAAGCATCACAGTGTCCGGGGAAACGCCACTTCCCAACGACCGCAGCCGTCGAAGCAAGTCATCCTCGTCTTCTGCGAAGAAATGCAGTCGATTGATGTCCGCATCAAAATCCACGACCAGCGACCCACTCACACTCTGCAGCATCCCAGCAGTCGCGACAGCTTCTTCATCAACACCAGCCTCTTCGAGCATGCTGACCAGCCGCCGTTCGGGGATGCGTGCAACAACTTTTGGACCGAGCAGTTCATGTCTTTCAAGTCCACGATAGGCCGCCAGCGCACTATCTGCCCGCATCGGTGAACCAAGCAACAGCGCCGCCACGAACCATTTGAAGACTTCATCGGAATCCATGTCCGAGAGCCTGATTCCCAGGAGGCGCGAATAAGACCCTCCGAGGCGCGTCACCAGCACGCTACAGACCGCGCCGGCTTCAGCATCAGTAAGCCGCTGTTCAAGCGTGCTGTTCTTCATGTGCCGTCACACCAGCAGGGACTACCTGTTGCTCTGATGAAATGATGGCCAGGGCAGGAACCTGAAGAGGAATCGTCTGTGCAATAACCCTGTGGCCACGGTGATGGCGAACGAGAGTCGGCACCCCGTACACAGACAGACCTGCGACAAGAGCCCACACCATGTCGATACGTGGAAGGAGAAACATGGTGAGGGATACACAAGCGACGAACAGGGGGAGGTACAAGAGCGCACCTCGCGCGTACGTCATTCCCGCGCTCACTCCACCATTGTGGTAGAGCAAGAGGATGTTGATAATGAAGATGGTCGGCAAACTGGCCACAAAGGCAGCCGTCATGCCATCAGAATGCGTGCCCACGTAGGCAACTGCGGACACGATTGTTCCGCCTATCAGGAAGTAAAGGACATAGGACCACATGCAGGTTTGTTCCTCCAACTGAAATATGAGGGAAGTGTATGGTCCGCTCTGATAGAATCTCCTTTATGCTGACGCGCAGACTCACTAGATTCACCTTTGATTTACATTAGAGAAAATCGAAGAGCTCACAACGATGACTTCACCTTCGCCATACGATGCCATAGACCGTGACCCGGTCTCGTCCGGGAACGAGACCGATGAGTCTCCTCAAAGCCAGGCAGACTCACATGGCTTGCAGATTACTGAAGCAATGGCAGTCAACCTGAGTGCCGACGGCTTGATGGCACTTGACGACCAGTATCGAATACGCCTGTTCAACCCCGCAATGGAGCGCCTCACGGGGCTGAAGAGCCAGGACGTCTGCGGACTGGTATGCTCAGACGTGCTGCACCTGAAAGACGGTCACGATGCGAGCCTGTGCGACACTATCTGCCCCCTGGCAGGAAAACACACAGGCAGCTACGACGTTGAGGGCATCATCGTGAGGCCCGACAAGAAGAAGGTGGATGTCGACCTCAACTTCTCAGTGCTATGTTCTGAAGACGGCGGTCTTGAAGCCGCGATTGTGAACGTGCGGGATGCGGGCAGTCTACGCCAGGCGGACCACATCCATTCTACATTGCTCGCCTCAGTCTCTCACGAACTGCAGACGCCCATATCAATCATCAAGGCATACGCAAACACGCTCGCGCGGGCTGACGCGAAGTGGAGCGAGGACACGATCAGGGACAAGCTTCTCGCCATCGAAGAAGAGAGCGACCGTCTCTCAAGGCTCGTAAGCCGCTTGATGTTCACCTCACGCCTGTCCGCCGGCGCAGTGTCTCTCAACCTCATGCTCATCGACCTTCCCAAGCAGGCGAGGAGAGTGGCGACACGCCTGGCAGAGGTAGACAAAAGTCATGAAATATCCGTACGCTTCCCCGACGACTTCCCACCCATCATGGGCGACCCTGAGACTCTCGACGAGGTCCTGACGAACCTGATTGAGAATGCGCTCAAATTCTCTCCAGAAAGGGGAACCGTTACAGTGGGTGGATGGACGTCCGAGACCGATGTCTACGTTACCGTCGGTGACCATGGCATCGGCATAGCCGAGGGCAACCAGGAGAAGGTGTTCGAACGTTTCTATCGCGCGAGCGAGTCATCCACAGGCGCGTTCCCCGGCACCGGCCTCGGGCTCTACATCTGCAGGAACCTGGTGCACGCGCACGGGGGCGAGATCTGGGTTGCGAGCAAGCAAGGCGCAGGTTCTCGCTTCACATTCAGCCTGCCACGAACCACAGACGGTTGAACCTCAATCGATAGGAGATACCGATGACGAAGTCACCATGGACAGAGCGTACCCGCACCGTACTCGTGGTCGACGACGAACAACGTATCGCCGAAGCCGTGGCCATGAACCTCGAACTTGAGGGCTATCAAGTTCTTACCGCCAGCAGGGGCCCGGAGGCACTGGAGAAAGTGACCCAACACATCCCCGACCTGGTTATCCTGGATGTCATGATGCCCGCGATGGACGGGTTCGAGACGCTCCAACATATCAGGGAGCAGTCAACCACTCCCGTTATCATGCTCACCGTACGGGGGGACGAGGGCGACAAGGTCCGTTGCCTCGAACTCGGTGCGGACGACTACATGACCAAGCCTTTCAGCCCGAAAGAACTGGTCTCACGTGTGAGAGCCGTACTGCGCCGCACCGAGATGCCCAGTCCCGTGCCGAAGACAGAGGTAAGGGTGGACGACGAGTTGTCTATCGACTTCAACCGCAGGAACGCCGTCGTCAGAGGCAAGGAAGTGCACCTGCGCCCAACGGAATTCAAGCTCCTCTACCACCTTGTGAGCAATGCGGGACGCGTACTGACACACGAGACCCTTCTGCGACGTGTCTGGGGCTATGAATACCGGGATGAGGACCAATACCTCTGGCTCTACATCACGTATCTACGAAGGAAGCTTGAGACAGACCCCAAGCACCCCAGGTACATCATCGGAGAGCGCGGCATCGGCTACCGCTTTGTGGACTTCGAGAGGAAGTAGTCAGAACCAACTACAACAGCCACCATCAGGGGACCGTCAATGCGCGGCGTCAAGATACTTGAGACGCAGGGTATCCGTCGGATGCGTCAACTCAGGCCAGCGTCTGAAGCGCAGCAGCCTCAATTCCCGCAGCATCGTGCGCACTGTACTCCGGCCGACGTAGCGTGCCGCAATTCCGTCAGCCTCGAATTCAGAAGCCCAGCTCATGCCTGCGAAACCGCCAACCAGCACGAGTCCACCCACCACACTTCTGACAACTTCAGGCACGTGCAGCGCCAACCCGAGAGACACACCACCAAGCGCCGCGAGCACGCAACCGAGGAGCAACAACTCCCAGTGACGGCATTTCAGGTGAGCCAACTCATGTGCAAGGACCCCTTCCAGAGCCTCAGCGGAGAAGTCTTCCGCGAGCGCACCACCCAGTCGTATGCGGTTGCCACGCCTGCCTCTCAGCTTCGGCAACGCGCGTGCACCACGCCATGAGGGAGCTATTTCCACGGGAAACTGAGAATCAAGGCTCACGTTCATCCGGTCGGCCAGTTCGGCCAGGCTCTCAGGCACATCGCTCCAGGTCAGTTCAACAAGTTCACCACCGTGCCTCGTAGGGCCGGCGACATGGAGTCTGATGATGTCCTGCCAGGTCATTACTGCCTCCAAGTATACACATTCACGGCACACCGTGATGCACAGGGGTGTGCAATCAGCATGATGGGCGGGAGAAATCGCCCGCCCATCATGACAATCACCACCGTTCAACTAGCGAACGGTCACGTCCTTCCCCAGCGTCTCTCCGCTGAGTTCGGGACTGTAGTACGCATAAGCCCTTGATGCAACTGCCTTCGCCTTGACCGGGTACAGGGCAACCGCATCAAACTCCAAAGATACGCTCTCTCTCTGCTGCAGGTTCTCGATGTAGAAGATGACCTTGCGTCCGGCCAATTCATAGCGCTTGATACGCGCGTCATCATCGACAGCCGCCTGCACGGTCTCAGCCACCGCCGCAAAGCCGGTTGGAATGGAGATGTCCATTACAATCATGCCAGCCTCTGCGGGCTGTGGAGGATTGAACGTGAGCTTCGCAGACACCGTAAGTGTGTCGTTCACCTCAACCTCGGTAGTGTCATAGTCCACGTCGATCTGCAGCACGTTCAGTGTATCCTCACGGGCTACGGGCAGATTGAACCGGCGCACCACCTGACCAACTGCCTTGCCCTTGCCATCCACGGTCAGTTCGTACTCTCCATTCACGGGCAGTTCCACAACCTGGAAAACGTCGAAGTTCTCCTTCTTGATACTGAAGTCCTTCTCAAAGCCTTCGCCCTTCACCGTGATGTCCAGGTCCACATCAGCCCTGGCACCGCTCTGGAACTCCACCAGTGCCTGAATGCCAACAACCGTATCCTGCGTGGCACCGAAGCCGCCGTACGAATTGCGCTGACTGGTGAGCCATTGTGCCGCTCGTGATGCATTGAAGACATCACCATGCCGCACGAGCGCCATGGTTGCGTAGCCGGTCATCTCAACAGTGGCAGGACTCTGCTGCACCGCGTAGGGCATGGACTCCCTCTCGCCCTCCATCGGCACTATCGTACTGCCCCAGTACAGGCCGTTCTCGTCCTCTTCCGCCATGTCCATCAGCTTGTCTATCGCCTGATTTCGCTTTGAGCTCTCACCAAGTTCAAGCGCATAGGCTGTCAGAGCGAGAGTGTAGACATCATCCATACCGGACAGCTTGCCCTCAAGGTAGTCGATAGCATCGGCTGATGCATCCTTCTCACCCGCCTCAAGAAGCGCCACAGCCACGAATGCAGTGAGTGCGTCCTTGCCCTGAAGCCCACCCAACAACTCCTGGTGGCAGATGAAACCGACTACGTCGAACGAGCCGTCATTATTCTGGTGGGACACTATCCACTGCTCCGCTTCACGTAGCACACTATCGTCGATGTAGATGAGTTCCTGTCCCTCCGAGAACGCCTTGAGGACGAAGGCCGTCAGCCAGAGGCTGCCCGACTCATCACTCGGCCCGAATGCGGAGAAGCTGCCGTCATTGTGGCGGTACGTCAATTCACGCTGGTAGCCGGTAATCATGAGTTTTTCAGCCTTGGCCATAATCTCCGGCTTGAGCTGTCCGCTCTCTTCCAGATACTTCGTGATATACACATCCGGCGCGAACAACATCATGTTCTGTTCTCCACAACCGAACGGCATCTGAATCAGTTCCTCCAACCCCTCCATCGTCTGCGTGAGGAAACTTGAGGTAAGCGCCAGATAGGAACGGCCGGAGCCTTCAACCGCCATCGGCGGAATGAAGCTGCCGATACGCTCCACATCTCCGTCAGACAGTACGAGATTGTCCACCACCTCACGGGATACGCCTTCAGGCTCAATGATGACCGTCTTGCTCATAGCGTCTGCCGCTTTCTGTCCCTGTGCCTTCACTTCAACTGCGTTGACGCCAAGCATGGTGGGCCGAATGGTGAACTCGGCGGCGCCAAGCTCATTCGGGCCGATTCGTACGGTCTGCACGGCATCGTCCAACAGGTCGAACCAGTCAGACTCCTCCATCTCAACCCGAATCTCCTGCTCCGCGTCGAGGTAGTTGTAGATGGCGACAGAGACAGGGAATTCCTCACCGCGAATGGCAGCATACGGCAGGTCAATCTTCAGGAAGAATGGCTGGAAAGCCCGCAATTCAGCTTCGGATATGCCAAGTCCGCTATTCCGGGAAACACCCACCGCGCGCAGCATCCAGGTGGTGATGGTGTCAGGCACGGTGACGTCGAGAGACGCCTTGCCATTCGAGCCAGTCTCGATGTCGTCCCAGAGCCAGGTTTCGGGGAAGTACTGCCGCACACGCTCCACCTCGACAAGGCCCTCACCACCATGTGCCGTCTCATCCTCTGCCACAGGAGCTGCCTGGGGCGGTATTGCGCCTCCGGCCTCGTCCATAGCCATCTCAGGACCGCCCATCATGCCACCCTTGTTGAAGAGACGCATCAGACCGTCCCAGAAACCTTCCTGTCCGGTCCACTCGTATTGCTGTCCCGCGGGCACATCGTGGTTGCTGAGGACAACAACGCCGGCATCTTCAAACACTTCCGCCGCGCCTTTCGTCTCAATCACGGGATAGATGTTTACCTCATGCAACTCTGCCTGAGGATCCATGTAGAGGCGCTCCAACTCTGCAAACACCTGCTGCAGATTCAGCCTGTTCTCCGCGAGAATGAAGACAGACTTGTCCACCGCCGCCAGGCCGACCTTTGACTTGCCGTCTGCGGACACATCGATAGTTATCTCATCTCCCGGCTCCGCCTCATCTTGACTGAAGCTCACTTCGAGTGCATGCGGATACGTTCCCTCAACCTTGAATGGCAGGTAGTCTGCGGCAACTTCGCTGTTCGGAAGCACCTGGTACACAAGCAGCCGGGAGTTGGGAGCCATCAGCGGCGTCGTCTGGAAAGAGAATTCACTGTCTTTCGTGTACGATGAGAATACTATCCTATCGCGAGACACGACCTCGTAGTAGAAGTTCCGCGCCTCTGAGGTAGAGTTGACCTTGAAAGCCACATCCTCACCGACCTTCGCCACACCTGTACTGGTCTGTTCTATGTGAATGAAGTTGCCAGACGGCGAGTAGGAGGACTGCATCTCCCGCTCCACGTACTTGCCCTCCGAGTTGGCATTGATGGACAGCGCCACCGCGTCATCGGGAGGTTTGACCTCAAAGAGCGCGGTGCCGTTCTTCGTCTTCACGTCGTCCTTCACGCTCTTGATGTCCTTGTACTCTTTGTCAAGGAAGGTGAGATTCAACTCGACCTTCGCATCCACAGGCTGGTTATCCGGTGTCTCAGTCACAATCAGGAACGTGAAAGGAAGACCCGGCTTGAAGACGGAGCCTTCCGGTATCAGTTCCAGGTTCACCGGAGAGTCCGCCACCGTGAGCATCCTCGACGTCCTCTCCACATAGCCGGTGACATCCTCGGTGACCGTTATGTCCAGCATCACGTTACCCTGACCGCCGGCCTCGGGCACGCCAGCCACATAGCCAACCGCGGGAAGCTCGAAATCAGTGCTCCCGTCGATATCGTCAGTGTAGGTGGCATATTCTTCCCACTCTCCGACGTAGCGGGAAGCGACTATCTCGACCTCACCCTTCACGGGCTTGCCGAAGCTGTACTCGGATGACACGCTGCCTTCGATGCGCTCGTTCACAAGGAACCACTCGCGCGGCATGTCCACCGAGACGTCGTACTTCGGCAATACGTAGCGTTCAACGCGCACATCGAGCTGTGTTTCTGCCCTCCCTGTGTCAGCGGTTATCTTCCATACACCGAGGTTCGGTTCTGACGACAACGGGAGGTCAAGTGTCACCATTCCGTATTCGTCCGTGGCAACCTCAGAGCGGAAAATCTTAATGCCTTTGGCATCAAGCACGTCGACCGTCACATCCTCTTCACTGGCGCGCAACTCTGAATTGAGTGTTATCACACGCATGTGGATGGTCTGGCCAGGCTTATAGATAGGCTTGTCCGTCTCAAGGAAGATGACGAGTGGGTTGTCAATGCGGACGGCGGTTCTCTTTTCAAACCCCGTGCCCTTCACAACGACCGTATAATCGCCCTCATCCACCACCGGAATATCCACATCAACGGTGCCATTCCCATCAACCGTTGCCTTGCCTGATGCTATGGTCTTGCTGCCCTGCAGCACCTGAACCTCAACGTTGTCGCGGGCAGGCCCTTCCGCACCAAAGAGGGTGAATGACACCGCCTCCGTGCTACCACCATGCAGTACCTGTGGCACGATTGCCACATACCCTTCGGCAGCCTGTACGGGACTGCAGGCAACTGCGAACGGCAGCACGAGCGCCCCGATGAGGACAGTTGTGAATGCGTATAACCACCAGCGTTTCATGACCCCTCCTTCACTGCGACGGAAACACACGCACAGGGGAAAGTCGCAGGATTATCTACTCACATATACGCCGCTCCGGCAGCAGTATCACACTTCCGCTCCCGTTCTCCTGCCAATCTCTTCCCCTCCACGTGACTGACGCATCTCGCTTCGTCACGGCAGATAGCATAGCGATGATAGCACCGCAGGACAGTCTCGGCTCTGCTGTTATAATTGACATCACATTGTCACTCGAGGAGCGCGTCGCATGAAGCTGGAGAAAGAGTCACTTGGCATCCTGAGAGAAGCGCTGGACCGGATGGAGGAAGGATTCGCAGGCCTGCCCGACGCAGAGGTGCACTATGACGCAGACGCCTTGCGCGGCGTGCTTCTGGAAGTGGCTGACCGGATGAAGGACAACTATCCATACTTCCACCCCTGCTATGCCGGCCAGATGCTGAAGCCCCCACACCCCGTCGCCCGCCTGGCCTACATGCTCTCCATGTGGGTCAACCCCAACAACCATGCGCTCGACGGCGGTAAGGCCAGTTCTCACATGGAGAAGGAAGCTGTTGCAGACATCGCACGCATGTTCGGATGGGAGTCATATCTCGGCCATCTCTCCAGCGGAGGAACAATGGCCAATCTTGAGGCGCTGTGGGTCTCCGGCAAGCTCAATCCAGGAAAGAAACTGCTTGCCTCAGAGCAGGCGCACTACACGCACAGCCGCATCACCGAGGTGCTCCACATACCCTTTGAGTCCGTGCCCTGCGACAACCGCTCGCGCATGGACATGGGCGCGCTTGAGGACAGGCTGAAGAAGGGAGACGTGGGGACGGTTGTGGCAACCATCGGTTCAACCGGAACCGGCGCCGTGGACCCGTTGTCTGCGATACTTGACCTGCGTGAGAAGTACGGATTCAGACTGCATGCCGATTCAGCCTACGGAGGCTACTACGTCCTTGCGGACAATCTGACCCCTGAGACGGCAGCCAGCTACAAACGACTTGGGGAGGCAGACTCAATCGTAATCGACCCTCACAAGCATGGTCTTCAGCCGTACGGGTGCGGCTGCATCCTGTTCCGGGACCCTTCAGTTGGCACTCTCTACAAGCACGATTCCCCCTACACGTACTTCAGTTCCTCGGAACTGCACCTTGGAGAGATAAGCCTCGAATGCTCAAGGGCAGGAGCCTCTGCGGTGGCTCTCTGGGCAACACAGCGGCTACTGCCGATGACACGCGGTGGCGAGTTCGCCCGTGGGCTTATGAAGTGCAGGGATGCGGCACTCGACCTGTACCGCAGACTTGAAGCAGAACCGCTTTTCCTGACGATGTTCCCGCCGGAACTCGACATCGTCATCTGGGCACCCAAGGCCACCAGGTCATCCGAGATATCGCGATTGAGCCAGGAGTTGTTCGACAAGGCCGCAACCAACGACCTGCACCTCGCGCTCTTCTCCTATCCATCGAAACTGCTCAAAGACGCGTGGCCGGACGTGACGTTTGAGGCAGACACCGTGGCCTGTCTGCGTTCCTGCCTGATGAAGCCGGACCATGCGGATTGGACCGACCATATCTGGGAAGCACTCAAGGGCACGATGCAGGCAATTTCAAGGTAGCGGCGAGAGTACTGCCACTAATTCGCGGGCAGTGACACCCGTACAACGGTACCCTTTCCCGGAGTGCTTGAGATATCGATATCTCCTCCAAGCGGGCGCACCCGTTCGCGCATCCCAATCAGACCAAGAGAATCGGGGCTCTCCAAGTTCTCCCTGGTCACACCTATCCCATCGTCTGCAACGGTAAGCACGTATTGTGCATCTTGACGTCCGACGTCAACGGTCACGCGTGTTGCCTGCGCATGCCTGGCCACGTTGGTGAGCAATTCCTGGAAGACGCGAAACAATGCGGTCGATTGCTTCTCTCTCAGATCCATATCATCGGGGGAGAGCAGTAGAACAAGTTCACAGACAAGGCCTGTTCTCTCTCTAAACTGAGACAACTGCCAATCCAGCGCTGCTGCCAACCCCAGGTCGTCGAGAACGCCCGGCCGTAGTTCTGACGAGATGCGCCGCACATCGGCCGCAGTCTCGTCGAGAAGCGTGCTCATCGCTGCGAGTTTCTCCGGCGGCACGTCTCTGTGTTCCATGACGCGTCGAGCCACATCACCAATGTCCAGTTTCAACGCCGTGAGCGCCTGTCCCAACTGGTCATGTAACTCTCGTGCGATGCCCGTGCGCTCCTGCTCCCGGGCCTCTTCGAGGTACGCCGTGAGTTCCTGAAGCTGTATCGTCAACCGTTGCAGTTCTTCGCGAGAGCGTATCGCCTCTCGCTCCGCCATCTTACGTTCGGTGATATCAAGCCACTGAGAAACGATTCCCTGTTCACCATGGAATGGCACGATTGCAGCGGTGAGACTCACGAAAATCGGCGTGCCATCCTTGCGCTTGAATTCGAGCACCTCATCACGGACGTAGCCATCGCGCACCACTTGATCCCGCACCCGGTCTCTGTCCCTCGCGTCCACATACAAGTCGGGCGTTCGCAGCGTCATGAACTCTTCTCTCGTATAGCCCATCATCTGCAGAAACACGTCATTGCAATCTATGATTGTACTATCCGGCCTGGTCACGGTCATTCCAAGGCCCGTATGCTCCACCAGACTACGGAATCGCAGCTCAGAGTCGCGAAGCTCGTCCTCAGCCCGTTTGCGTTCGGTTATGTCACGACTGACGGTCTGCATGGCCACTATCCGACCTTCCGCATCACGATGCGCGACAGCAGAGAACTGGCAATGCATCAATGTGCCGTCCTTCTTCTTCCTCACTACTTCCGTATCGATAATGACACCGTCGGCATCCAGTTGACGCAGAACCTGCTCGCGCTCCGCGGGGTCAACGTAGCCATCTATCACGCTAACCTTCCCAATATCCCCCGGTTCATACCCGTGTACGGTCAACCATGCCCGGTTGGCATCAAGGACGGTCCCGTCAACGGACACGAGCGCAACGGGGTCAACCGACATCTCGAAGAGCAGCCGATACTTCTCTTCACTTTCGCGCACCTGCTGTTGAGCACGTTTCTGAGCTGTGATATCGCGAGTCACGGTCTGGACGCTGATGAGCTGCCCTTCGTCGTCGAAGCGACCCACTCCTGTGCGCACACAGTCCATCGGCGTCCCATCTCTCTTCTGCAGTCGCACCTCCTGATCCACAATGGACCCATCCCGCGCAACAACGCGAAGGAACTTGTCGCGGTCGGCCAGGGAGATGTAGTGCTGCGATACTACATTCTTGCCGATGTCATCAGTGCGCAGGCCGAACATATTCAGGTGCGCAGGATTGGCATCCAGCAATGTGCCATCAACGTCGAACACAGCCACCGCGTCGAATGACTGTTCAAACAGCATGCGATATTTCTTTTCGCTTCGAAGCAGGCTCTCTTCCGCCTTCTTGCGTGAGGTGATGTCCTGACTGAAGGCCTGCAATGCGACTATCCGCCCGTCTGTATCCCTGAGGGCCCTGGCTGACCGCAACACGTCTATGATGGTTCCATCCTTCTTGCGACGTTTGCTTTCTTCTTCGAAGACGGCCCCACTCACCTCCATCCTGTCCAGAAAATCCTCTCGCACACCAGGGGCGAGGTAGGTATTACGGACGTTGAATTTCCCAATATCGCTCGCATCCAGCCCATACAGAAAAAGATAGGCAGGATTGGCCTCAATCAACGTGCCGTCACGTGCAACAACACAGATGGCATCCATGGACTCTTCAAACAACTCCCGGTACTTCTCCTCACTGTCGCGCAAGTCCCGCTCGGCCTTCTTGCGCTCGGTGATGTCGCGCGTCATGCCATGTATCGCGTAGGGACGCTTTTCCTCATCTGTGAGTATCTTTGCGCGAATCTCCACAGGAAACTCGACGCCGTCTCTGCCATACATGACCGTGTCAAACTGCACACCAGTGTGCTCCGAGAGGTGTTCGACCGTTCCGACCACGAGGGTATACATCACCTCAAATGCTTCCTGTGAGCAATGATCCGCAAGGGAAGTCCCTATCCATTCTTCCGGTTGATAACCAAACATCGGCACTATGGCCGGATTGACATAGGTGAAGCGCATATCCATATCCATGCGCCAGATAACGTCAACCGTATCGTCCGCAATCAGGCGATACCGTTGCTCACTCTCTCGTAACTCGCGCTCCGCCTGTTTCCGTTCAGTCACGTCATGGAGGACGCCCTGAAACTCGACGATACGGCCCGACTCATCACGCAATGCGACAACATGGCGCTGGCATAGAATCACTGAACCATCCTTCTTCTTGAACCTGACTTCGTCCTTCACGAACCCCGTCTCTTCGATGTGGCTCAAGAAGTCAAGACGGGCTGCGGGTTCAGCGTATATGTCGGTTGCATTGAGATGCGGAACCTCCTCGCTGCAGTAGCCATACAGGTCCAACCACGCCTGATTCACCTCCAATTGCGAACCGTCATAGGAAGCCGTGTACACTGCATCGAGCGACTGCTCGAACAGCCCGCGGTAGCGTGCCTCGCTCTCCCTGATGGTGCGGAACTGGCGTTCCTGCAGCGCGTTGAAGGCGTAGGCGAGAAACAGCAACAATGCGGAGACCATCACCACGTAGAGAAGCGGCCCATACAGCAGGGCGTCCCAACTCACGTGGGCATACCGCAGTGGGACGAGCAGAACCCCTGCGACCATCAAGCCAATCGTCAGAGCCACCAGCCGCGGCTGAAGAAGAACCACTCCAAACACGACCGGTAGCAGCAGATAGGAGAGTATATGCACCTCGTCCCTGCCATAGTAGGGCTCCATCAACCCTGTGAGGCTCAGGTGCAGCCCTGCAAAAATGGCAATGAGAAGTGTGCCTACCATGAGAACAGCTGCGGAAAGGTAGTATCCGCGACGATTCAGTACATACGCCAGCATGAGCAGCAGCAAGAATGCCACGCCCAACGGAAACTCCGGATTTGCCCAGCCAACCCCGGGGGTCACCAGAAACCGGAGGGCCAGCAGCATGACCACTGTCCAACCAAACATGAACAGCAGCAGCGCGGCAAGGAGACTGGAGCGGCCCCTTAGCCCGGAATCACCAAGTCGCGACGACGGTGACATGAGCTGTCGTGCCCATGCGCGCAAAACATGGCTCCTTTTCCGCCGTTTTGATGACTCTGTCCGATCGTTCATCTGCGTCACTGTACCTCGTCACGTTCGTGGGCATCTGCAGTCGTGCCCAACGGAACGGTCACTATGAGAACAGCATCATGTGCGGACACGCTTTGCACTGACAATGAACCACCGAGTACCCGAACGCGCTCACGTATGCCCACAAATCCCCATGAATCTTCCTTCTCCGCAGGCAACGTCAGCCGGTCGCTAGTGTGGCATGCCACGCTCAGTGCCGCGTGGCCATCCCTACTCTTCAGGTTGACGGTGACCCTTGTCACACCCACCTGAGCCGACGCCCACTCCAGGGCTTCCTGCAATGAGCGAAACAGGCTGAGGGCAACACGCTCATGCGGAAGCTTGATATCCTCCACCGTGCCCAATCGACAATCGATTCCCTTCTCCCGACGGAATTCGCCGGCATGCCACTCGATGGTAGCAGCGATGCCAAGGTCCTCCAGCATCACTGGAACCAGGTCGGTATAGAGTCGTCGCAGTCGCTCTATGGTTGTGTCAAGCAGCCCGACTATCCGACTCATCGACGGACGAATCTGCGACTCCGTCTCCACCGGCAGACCGAGGGCACACGTCGTGATATCCAGTTTTATGACTGACAGTGCCTGGGCCACCTCGTCGTGCAATTCCCAGGCAACGGCAGCGCGCTCCTCCTCACGCGCCGTGTCCAATCTTGCCGCCAGTTCACGCAGCTCACGATTGGATTCGGCAAGGTGCTCCTCTGCCCTCTTCAATCCCGTGATGTCCACCACGATACCGGTGACGACGGAAGGTTTCCCGTCTGAGTCCCTTTCCGTAACCTCTCCGACATCACGGAACCAGCGGCACTCCCCCGAAGCCGTCCTGATGCGATACTCAACTTCATACCGCGCAACTCTGCCTTCAATATGTTCACGCATGGCCTGCATCGCCGTGTCATGGTCGTCAGGGTGCAGCAGCTTCGTAAAATCCTCATAGTGGGAGAAGGCAGCGGTCGGGTAGCCAAGCATGGTCGCCTTGCGCTCGTCGAACACGACTTCACCGAAAGGAAGCGTCATCTGCCACCACGCAAGATTGCTCGCTGCCATGGCACGCTCAAGACGTTCGGAGGCCACCTTCATACTCGTTGCAGCACTCTTCCTCTCGGTGATGTTGCGATAGATGGCGAACACACCGACCGTGCGGCCTCCAGAAACGATGGGTGAGCCCGTGACCGCTACCGCAACGAGGCTACCGTCGCGCCGCCGACGCACCGTATCGACTTCTCGGGCAGTGCGGCCGGACTCAGACAACTCCGACAGGTCGAGCGACTCCTTCGTCCGGTCTTCCGGAACTATGAGAGTATCAATGTCCTGATTCAGAACCTCTTCCCGTGAGTAGCCAAACAACTCGCAGAACGCGCTGTTGACGTCAACAATGCGATAGTCACTTTGAAGCAGAGCGATTGCATCCACCGTATTGCTGAACAACGACATGAAACGGTCACGTTGCAGCCGCACCTGCTCCTCGGCCCGCTTCCGCTCTGTCACGTCATGGGCGATACCGAGCACGAGAGGTCTGCCGCCAGACTCGATCAACTCCGTGCGAATCTCAATCACGACCTGTTCACCGTTCTGCCGTATGAGGGTGAGTTCATCGGGCCCCGTCGATTCACCCTTCGCGCTGAGTGCCACAAGCCAGGCCGCTTGCGCCGCCATTTCTTCAGAAAGCAACCTGGACTCGAAGAATGTCTTGCCCAATAATTCATCTTTGCGGTAGCCCACCAGCCGCTCAGCCGCAGCGTTGGCGTCGACGAACCTGCCTTCGAGGTCGCTGAGGTAGTACGCTTCGGGCGCGCGGTCGAAGAGCGCGCGGAAACGCTCTTCCGATTGCCGCAGCATCTCCTCGGCACCCCTCTGCTCTGTGATGTCCTGCCCTGAGCCAAGCGTGCCGGTAATGACCCCCTGGGAATCCCTAAGCACCGAGTTATGCCAGGCGATGAGACGTTCGCTACCATCGCGTGTCACCACACGATTTTCGACATATTCGGCAAGTTCGATGTTGCCCGACATGAGCGAATCGTACGCCGCCCGCACTCCAGCCCGTTCATAAGGCAGCAGGAAGTCGGCGAACCAGTCCCTACCAATCAGTTCTTCCCTCTCATAGCCGAGCACTTCTGCTCCCCTGCGATTGACAAGCTGGACCCTGCCACTACTGTCGAGCACCAGGAGTATCGTTCCGGCAATCTCAAGGTAGCTCTGGGAAAGGTCCCGTTCGTGCAGCACCTGGTCCCGGCTCTGAGCCAGGTCGCGGAACAACAGTTCATACGGTGTCGCAAGACTTGTCACCACCACGGCTTTGTAGACAAGATAGAAGGACACCGCCTTCAGCAGATGCCCCACCAGGTTGGCCACACCGTACACGTCGGTGTAGAGAGTGAACGACATCTCCGCAGCAACCGTTGTGACTATGGCCACCACCAGCATTCGAAAGACACGAGGTTCAAACTGCGTTCGGCGCCCATACAGAAGCCACAGTGCCATGAACAGCACCGCGGAAATTGTGTACTCGCTTGCAACCTTGAATGCGGTGAGTCCCTGTCCCTCTACGAAACAATCCGGGAAGATGCCGAGCCAACCGATGGAGAGGAGTCCGAATCCAGACATCAGCACATATGCGGCAACAACCGGAAAGAGGCGCAGATGGCGCGTCAGAAAGAGCGGTGCAACGAGAAGTGAGAATGCCTCGATGTAGCGGGCGAGGATCCAGAACTGCGTTGGCTGATTGGACCCAAATGCTGGGAACACACCCATGCCCTTATACGTGAGCATATGGGCCAGGTCGACAATCGCGACGAAGAGGTAGGCAATGCCAAGAAGAAGCAGATAGTCATTGGAGACCCACTTCCTCGTGTTCCACGCAACGATGAATATGCCGAATGCAACCACCACCGTGAACAACTCAATGCCCACGTGAAACAGCAGGTAGTTCGAGCGGCCCAACAGGTAGAGCGAGGCAAATACGCCCGCAACGGCAGCAACAAAGGCAGCAGTGCGCCACCTCTGTGCACCGGCAGATTGCAGCAAGACTCTATCTGTGTCACTCATATCGGAATAGACTTTCTCTGAGGGTTATGCGCATACTGCTGTGCGCTTCATGATAGACCAGTGAAGTATCACGAGCAAAATGGCGCACGGGTGCGACGACCTCACACTCCACGAAACCGGTAGTATCACAGTGTGGAGGGATTGAGACTATCATCTTCGGAAAGCTGCCACAGAGGTTTGAGCAACACTCCAACGGAGCCACTCGTGTCGTCAATGTACCGCAATTCCAGGAAATCCTGTTGGACGGCGAGTTCGCTGAACCTTCATGGTAGCAGGGGGTCTTGCGGGGGGACACATCGGTGGTACTACTGTCCGTTGAGAGGAAACGCTATGGAGCCTCACCAACAGTGAGACTGCAGCCAGAGGTAGCCGCCACCCAGTAGCCATATCCGGGGTCGAGTTGTTCACCAAAGACATAGGATTTGGACGATGGATTCCAGGAATACGCGAATCCCTCAACACTGTCATCGGGAGCGTCCACGGGGTCTTCGAAGTCTACTGAGGCTCCGTACACCGAGCCAATAAGGTTCCATCCCGCCGACAACGTACGTGTCCATGTGGTTGCCGGCGCACCTGCCCACGTGAAGGTAGTCTCCTCCGAGCACGCAACCCAGTATCCGCGCCACGGCTCAATATCAACGGGCTGGCTGTACGACTTCGTCTGCGGATCCCACATGTAGACGGCATCAACGCCGGAGAACACCTCTGCGACGGTCATGTCCGGCATGACCAGAGGGAGGGAAACCATGTTCCAGCCAGGTTGCAGCGTAGTCTCAAGGATCTGTGTAGAAGGTGACTCCTCAGTTGAGGCTGACGCCTCCAGGAAGGAGTCAGAGAACAGGTCAGCTCCCTGGTCATCTTCGGTAGTCGACCAGGCGCGATAGTAGTAGGTGGATAACTCATCGAGTGCTGAATCTGAACATGCGGCGCCACTGCCATCGTAGACGAGATAGCCGTCATCAATATCGGCAGGAGGACTTCCCTTCTTGCCACGTATGTACGTATGCCCGGCGCCTTCGCCCTGCGTCCACGTTAAGTCGATACGATAGTATGGGAAGGATGGGTCGGGCTCCACCGTGAACACCGACGGCTCGAATGGCTTGGTTGTGAACGCAATCTCATCTCCGTATCCCGTCCCTGCGCTGTTGCGGGCCGACGCACGTGCATAGTACACAGTGCCCGCATCAAGTTCGGCAAGGACAACGTCGAATCCGTCACCATCTCCGAGGTTTCCCGACCAATCGGTAGCGGCATACGGCCCTCCCGACTCTGTGCCGTACTCAAAGCGAAACTCACAGGATTCCCAACCGTCGTCCACGAGCGTCCCGTGCAGCGTGGCAGTCTCCTCCTCCACTCCCGAAGGGGCGTCTGTCGAAAGCTTCGGCAAAGACGTCGTGCGCACGTGCAGATTGACAGGGACACTCACCATATCCATGACAGGGTCGTCGCTGCCTATCTTTATGGTCGCATAGTAGTCGCCGTCGGCAAGTCCCGTGGTATCTACCGTCACGGTGACCTCGTCCGAGCCCGCGGGCACCACAGAGCCCTCCTTCGGAGATTCATCCAACCACGGAGCTCCTCCAACGTCGTCCATCACAGCCGCGACGTCAAGAAGACCATTGCCGTATTCAGCATCCAGACCGGCGGAACCAAGGTCTTTCGCCGTAGACTCAAGGGTATTTCTCACATCTTCGGGACCCCAATTGCGGTTCTCAGACAGGATAAGAGCGGCCGCCCCGCTCACATGGGGACAGGCCATGGAGGTTCCCTGCCACCAGGAATAGTCAAAATCGGCATAACTACCGTCGAGCGTCTGCTGCAACACTCCGTCAGGGTTGCCGTCAAAGTTCTGGTCCATGGACAGATCACCGCCGGGTGCAACGATATCTACGTAGCTACCGGTACTGGAGTACGGCGCGCGGGATTCGTCATAGCGTGTTGCACCAACCGCGATGCAGTAGTCGTCATATGCGGCGGGATACTGCGGGTCATTGCCGGTCAAATAGTCATTGCCAGCCGCACATACAACGGTCACACCGTGGCTGAACGCATACGCAAGGGCGTCCGCCTCAGTCTGACTGCTCCCTTCACCACCAACACTGAGGTTGATGATATGTGCGCCATGATTCACCGCGTAGTAGATGCCATCAGCCTCATGGGCGACCGTACCGCTTCCGCTGGCATCCAGTATCTTCACAGGCATGATGGAAACACCGAAGGCAAGTCCTGCAACGCCCAACGCGTTGTTGGTCGTCTGTGCGATTGTTCCCGTCACATGTGTACCATGGCCGTCGTCATCGTTCGGATGAGAGTCACCGTTGACGAAGTCGTAGCCCTCTACGAACGCCGTACCGCTAAGGTCAGGAGCCTGGGCATAGGGGCCGTAGCCCTCGTATGCAACTCCCGTGTCGAGCACGGCGACGATGACATCGCTCGATGCGCCCCTCCGGTAGTCCCACGCGTTTTCGGCGTTCACCTGGTCGAGATTCCACTGAAGCGCCAGCATCGGGTCATCAGGAGACCATGCAGCCTCTCTGCGATAGTTCGGCTCAACGTATTCAACAAGGCCACTGTTCAGATAATCGGTCGCCACCTCGGCCGCGTTCCGTCCCTCAGGCACGCGGACAATGTCGAAGCGGCCAGCACTGCTGCGACCGACAGACACGGCCCCGAGGGCTCCATGGACTGCCTCAGCGCTCGAGCGGCCACCGGTATCCTTGAATTTCACTATCAACTCTTCCACATCTGCCGCCCGCACGGACCAGGCCGAAACCCCGGCGGCACTCACCGACTCAATGGCGTTTGATGCTCCGGGTGGGGGCGGGGGTGGCGGCGGCACTGACTCGCCCACCGTGTAGTGGAGCGTACCGCTCCCGGTATTCCCGATAGACAGTGAGTATTCGCTCACATCGCCAGGAGGCACAACAATCTCGAACGAGGCGGGGAGTACCGCTATTACAGGCGTTCCAGACGTGTCCGTGGCGGCGCTGTCATCTGCGTAGTCTTCCGACCACTGCTCGGAACCAGCGTGATATGACCACGCGCGATAGTAGTACGTTGTTCCCTCAACGAGGGAACCATCTGAACAGAGGGTCCCCGAATCCAGGTAGACCTGCACACCATCGCCGCGGTCGGCAGGATAGCTGCCGGTCTTGCGCATGATGAGTGTCATGTCAGCGCCGGAGCCAATCGTCCACGAAAGGTCCACGGAGTCAGAGCCCGCAGACGTCGCATCGAAATCAGCAGGTCCGAGGGGCTTCGTTGTGAACGACAGTTCTCCCCCACTGGAGGTACCGGTGCTATTCGTCAACTGGGCACGAAAGTAGTAGTCCGTTCCGGGCAGAAGGCCGGACACGGCTTCGGCAAATGGGTCGTCCGTTACCACGGAGCCTGTCCACGTGGTGGCATTTCCATATGCCTCGCCGGAGTCGACATCGTATTCAAATCTGTACTGGCACGGCTCTCCGTTGTCATCGAAGACCGTACCATTCAGCACTGCTGACTCCGCAGCTGTGGAAGTTGCAGACTCTGAGCCTGCGACAGGAGCCACACCACTCGTCGCCGCAGTCGCCTCAGCACAGGTAGCAGACCACTGTCCCCCCGCCGAAGCCTCGGACCAGGCACGATAGTAGTATGCGGTGGCGCAATCGAGTCCAGTGTCAGTGACCGAGGGAGCCGTTCCATTGTAGACGGTCACACCGTCAGCTCTATCGACAGGATATGCACCCGCTTTCCGTTGCACCTGCGTATTGCCGGCCCCCTCTCCCTTCGACCACGTCAGGTCGATTGAGTCAGGGCCGGCGGACGAGGCACTGAGCGAGGACGGAGCAGCAGGAAACGTCACAAAGTCCAACTCACTCCCTATATCGGTACCATTGCCGTTCCTGCACTCCGCCACGAAGTAGTACGCCTGCCCAAGGGCGAGTCCTGACACCTCCGCAGAGAAGTCATCTCCCGTCGTCACCGAGCTCGCCCACGAGGTCTCCACGGTGTAGACCCCGGATTCCTCACCGTAGCTGAACCGGTATTCACAGGACTCTCCACCATCAGACTGCACGTAGCCCCAGAGTGCGGCAGCGGTTTCGCCAACGGAATCTGCGCTCTCTGTCTGCACATCAGGAGGGCCGACATTCGCCTCAAGCTCAAGAACGGCAACCCCATAGTGCAGCATTCCCGAATACGAACCACCCCACGTCATGCTGTGCACACTGTGGTCCCACGTGTCATGCAGGTACACCGTGTCAGGGTCGTCGTAGCCAACTCCCAGCATCGAGTGTCCCTGAACCTGGATGACCACCGGTCGTCCCGCGTCAATCTCCTGCTTATACTGCTCCCAGGTAAATCCGGCAGATGTGCCACCCCACCCGTAGATATACTGATTGTAGTTCCGGACGACGCTGTAGCCGCGGGACTCGGCGAAGAGCCGCATGCCGTGGCATCCATCGCGCCGTGAGGAGCCTTCCGAACCGGTATAGTCATACAGCGGAGCGTTGCCGCCGCTGAAGAAGAACGTCGTTGAACCATCAGTGTTCTGCCAGTTGACATACTGGCTCGTGCCCATGAAGTCCGCCGTACAGTCGGCGTAGTCGTGCTCCGTCCAGTTCCCGTCGAACGGATCGTCACTACTGCCCATGCCCGACCAGTAATCATCCACGTGTCCCCGTTCGGCAAGCCCATCATAGCCCTGGCGCGTGGCACTCAGGGGAGACACTCCTCCCGCCCAGGCCGTCGCGTTGTTGAGCGGACATACCCCACCGTTGGTGGGGCCGCCATACATGTTCGGATAACCATTCCGGTCGTAGTAGCCGAAGAGCATTGCAGCCGACGTCGCCGAGCAGCCATAACACCAATCGTACGCAGGCACCTCAGACAGTACAGAGGCAACACCTCGAAGTTCTTCAAGAGAGGAGGCAACCGCCGGCATTCGTGTCTCAGACGGCGGCATCGGGAAGATGCGCACATCGATGAGGTTTCCATCACCGTCATCGATAACATCAACCAGGTATGGGTCTTCCGGGGAATCCTCAGCGTGCAGCGTCTGCGGGCTGAGCGGAGCCACGACAAGAACCAGTGCGAGGAGCAGGACGGCACCACGAGCCAGGGTGAATCCAGCTTTGAACCTGGCCCCCGACATCAAGGCCTCTTCATGCCGCGCACGTCACCGTAGTGCAACAGCGAGGTACTACGATCTACACGGGAGATCATAGATGTCATTCTATGGCGTCCGGGCACCAACCTCCAATTTCACAAATGCCAGAGAGAATGCATTTCAAAGCTAATTGTGACCATGCGGTTGCGGCACGCAGGAACTTTGATACACCGCACTTTCGTACCCTGCGAGTGACAATCCCAATCTCAAGAAATGACATGTGCGCCCGCTCGCATGTGCGTTTGGACTTTGACCTTCATACTCCGCTACCATTGAGTGCGGCTACACGCACAGTGAGACGGCGCCGGCAATACCACGGCCAGCGCCACGCGAAGGTGATTGTTATGACACCCAGAATGATGAATAGATGTACCATCGAGAAACAACAGGTCGTGCTACACACGGAGGGGCAACTCTGCCAGGACAAGCAGGAGTTGCTGGGAAGCCGCGTATTTGAACGAATAGTCGCTGGATACTGCGACCGGTTGTCAGAAAGGCGGTCCCCTCTATTCGAGTCAATCATGGAAGTGTGCCACGCCGGCGAAGGATGGAAAGAAATCGTTCTGCTGCTACGGGCGCTGTCCGACAAGTCACTGGATGAAGTGGTCAGCATCATGCCACAGTGGAGCCCGCTCACGCAGGGCAAGGGCCGTGCAACCCTCCACACCTTCGTTGAGGGACTGTATGACTACTGGCGCTCCTTCGACCGGTACCTGGTGCTCCACTCCGAACCCGGCCCCAGCAGCTTCGACCAGCGCCCATACCGTTCATTCAATTCGACGGTGGAGAACTTGACGCACGTGGTGCGCGCTGCCTACCGCGACCTGTGCGAGAACATCACCGGAGACCACCCCCGCATATACCGCCAGGTCCGCGCAGGGTGCGAAGTGGCGCTGATTGCCACACGACAGAAGCTCAAGCTCCCTGGCGACTACGGGCGTCTGCTTGCAAAGGTCTCCGTGGTCAGACAGGCATGGATTGCCCCACCCCTCATCATCGACCCTCCCATGAACAAGCGAGAGGGGCAATTCCAACGGGTCGAAGAGAATCCACTGGACGGAGTAAATCTCAATCCGGAGGAATGGGTGTGCTTCCCTGCACAGGTCGGCCCCCTCGTCATCCTGGTGTATTTCCACCAGGAATTCATGGGCCTCGGGTGCGCACTTGCCAACCTGTTTGAACTTGCGGACGACGCGCAAGTGCGGGCCAAACCGGATGCTATCTACGTGTACGGGGTTCCCGACGACCACTTGAGCAAGTACGGCGACCTGCCAACCGTGTTCTACGACGACGAAGAGAACGACCTTCTCGTCGGCGCTGTTCCCCTTGAGGACCGATTCGGCTATTTCGGCTACCTCAAGAAGATGATTCTCACCCTGCACAACATAGTGATGATGAAGCGCGGGCGCATGCCTTTCCACGGCGCAATGACACGTATCTCTCTCAAGAACGGCCACACCGCCAACATACTTATGATTGGTGATACCGCCACGGGCAAGTCCGAACTTCTGGAGGCGTTCCGCATACTCGGTAGCGACAAGATTCGAGAACTGTCCGTAATCGCTGACGACATGGGTTCTCTCAACGTCACGCACGACGGGAAGGTTGCCGCCTACGGAACCGAGACAGGAGCATTCATCCGCCTCGACGACCTGCAACAGGGATACGTATTCGCACAGGTTGACCGTGCAGTTATCATGAGTCCACAGAAGAAGAACGCGCGTGTAGTGGTGCCGGTCACAACTCTCGAAGAGGTACTGCACGGCTACCCTGTGGACATCCTGTTGTATGCGAACAACTACGAAGACGTGACCGAGGAGTATCCCGTACTTGAAGCCTTCGACACCGCGGAACAGGCGCTGGAAGTGTTCCGACGCGGTGCCGCGATGTCCAAGGGAACCACTACATCGACGGGACTCGTGCACAGCTACTTCGCCAACGTGTTCGGCCCGCCCCAGTACCGGCACCTGCATGACGGACTGGCTGAACAGATATTCAAGGCGGCATTCAATAGCGGAGTCTATGTAGGGCAGATACGCACGCGACTTGGACTGGAGGGCTGTGAGACCAGCGGCCCAAGGGAAGCCGCCGCGGCGCTGCTCGACGTGATGTCCAGCCTGCCGAACACGGAGCGGTCACGTCAAGGATAGGACAGGTTTCCCGACACCACCCCCACAGAGGGAAGGCTTGCCCACCTCGACCACACGTGTTGTCGTCGGCATCTATCGTTTGGACGTGAACTGCATCGCGCCAGTCGGACACCTCGCCACGCACTCGCCACATCGAACACACTCACGCTGATTCACCGTAGGCCTGTCGAGACCCGGATCGATAGCGCGATGGTCGCAGAACATGTCGCAGCAGGCACGGCAGTTCGTACACCCGTCACCAACCTTCACCTTGAAGACGGACAACGGCTGAAAGATGCCAAGAAACGCACCAAGAGGGCAGGCATACTTGCAGAAGGGAAATCCGATCAGGATAGATACTACCAACACCACGACAAGGAGCACGAGCGGCACTCCAAGTGAGAAATCAAGGTTGAAGAGCGCCTTAAACGGGTCGATATCTTCGAACACGGGAGACTGCGTCAAGACCACAAGAACCAGCAGGACGGCAAGCAGTCCGTACTTGGTCCAGCGCAGTATCTGGTGCTGCTCCAGCGCGAGGTCCCATCTCGCCACCCTTCTACCTCCATCGCGACGGTAGAGGAAGTACTGCACCGCCCCCATAGGACAGGCCCAACCACAGAACATGCGCCCCACAAGCAGCGTCATCAACAGCACCACGCCGAACTGCAGGAAGATGAACATGTACCCCGCCACATCCCTGAAGTGGATGAATACGTTCTGCAATGCTCCGATGGGACAGGGGCAGCCTCCGATATAGAAACCGAAGTAGCCAAGCGCAATGAGCATCGCAAAGGGCCGAATGCGCCGGTAGCCGCGTGCCACCGCGAACACGCCGAGCAGCATGAGCACCACCAGCAGGATGATATACGGGTCCGTAATCGTCTCCGTGAACGCCTCTCCGACCGTCGGGCCCTCCGGCTTTGAAGGTGTCACGGTAGCCGGCGCTACGGGCAGAACCGACTGATCAATCTCAATCTCATCCTCTCCCACGGCGGCAGGCGGCAGAAGCGTAGCCTCTTCTTCCTGCGCTGGTGTTTCAACATTGGCAGAGGGGGGCGAGGCGGACGCAGGTAGGATGTCAACAGTGGCAGAACACTCGTCGCCCCCCTTTGAACACACTCTCACTACCTCAATAAGTCCCTTCCCGGCAGTCGTGAGTTCAACGGTGATGGTCTTCTCGTTCACCATGTCTGAGACCTGCTGCCATCCAGTCTCGGACACAAGCTTCATGCCGGTGAGGTATATCTGAGTGTCTTCAATCGGCACCGAGCACACGCGGTGCGTCTGCTGCACCGTGACGGTGAAATCCAGCGTCTCGCCCACGGCACCGCTCGCCGACGATGGCTGCACGCCGATGTTGCATGCCAGCACCGGTACTGCCAGTGAGCCGAGGGCGACAACCGCAACTATCGTAGAAAACAAGAGACGCAGCGAAGTGCGTCTCTTGCGATTCATAGTTCCTGTACCAATCTTCATATGTCTCCGCAAGAAGGTCCATGGCGCAAGGAGATGCTGCCACGACCGATACTGTCCTGTAGGCTAGCAAACAATAGAGTGCGGCTCCAAAACCACCTCGCCGATTGCCAGAATTGAACTTGCGGATGTCCGTTGCTACCATGTTGGCGCAATTCACACTTGGTACGGTCCCGCAGGGACGGAGGAACACATGGCAGGAATGGCTGATACTCAGACACTTACCGATGCACTCCGACAGTTCGTTGAAGGCAAGGAGGTTGACCTGTTCGGTATCGCCCCTGTCAGCAGATACGAGGGAGCTGATGAGCAGATGCACCCGCGCTACTGGATTCCGGACGCCCAGGCGGTCATCGTGCTGGGACTGCAGGTGCCAAGGGCAATAGTCGAGCAAGTGGAGAAGAGGACCACACCATACCCCTACCAGAGGTTCGCCCGATTCATACTGAACGATGAACTGGATACCCTCGCTAACCAGGTGTCCCGGTTTCTCGCGAAGCGCGGATACGAATGTCTGCCGACGCCGGCCAACGACTGGCGCGACCCGCGCACGCTGAAGCCAATGGTGTCACACGTCCTGACAGCCGTGGCCGCAGGATTGGGGGAGGTGGGCTGGAACAACATGCTGCTCACGCCACAATTCGGCCCGAGGCAGAAACTGGTAACAATCATCACGAATGCCCCTCTGGAGCCGGGACACGTATATGATGGCGACCCCATCTGTGACAGGTGTATGCGATGCGTCGACGAGTGCAACATCGGTGCCATCTCCCCCGAGCGAACGCGGAGCGTTACCATCGATGGCAAGTCCTTCGAGTGGGGTGCGCTCAAGCGCTTGAAGTGCGTGTGGGAGTGCGAGGGGCTGACCAGCAAGGGCACGTTCTCGGGTGGCGTGGGACCCTATTCACGCGACGTGCCGTTCCCTGACAAGACTCCGTCACCGGAGGAGATAGTAGAGTTGCAGGACATGAAGCCCCGGTGGGCCGTAGGCTGCTCGGGACGTTGTCTCGCGGTGTGCAATCCCGACCCCGAACTGGCGAAACTCAGGCGAGGCTAAGTTCGGCGAGGCACGTCGTAACGCAACCAGAGCGTGCCGCCGGCGAGTTGCTCGCAGTGGGTGAGCGTCATTTTAATTAGGTCGTCCTGCGATGACATGCCAGGTGCACGAAAGAATGATGTTGCCGAGGCTCCTCCGGCCAGAACCGGAAGCAGCATCAAACTGACCTCACTCACAAGCCCCGAGCGAAGGAGAGCACCGTTCAGTGTTCCTCCGCTGTCGACGCGAATCCTCGCCACGCCAAATCTGCCATTCAATTCCTCCAACGCCGCTCTCAGATCAACGTGGTCGTCGCCTGCAACGATGCTCTCGATTCCAGTGCGATTGAGATACTCGATGTGTTCCGTCGGCGTTGTCGTCGAACACAGTGCCACTCCTGCCCGCCAGTATGGTTGAGAAAGGAGCCAGCGCCATATTCGAATGCGCCCACGGCTGTCAGGGATGACCAGCAGCGGACGAGCATCTCCCTTCACCTGCTCGAACCGTGCTCCCGGTTCATCTTCAGACACATTCTCCCATTCGAGCGCCTTGAGCATGGTCTCCGCTCCTGCAAGGGTGGCATCTTCCTGAAACGCCGCAATGTTTCCGTAGTACTGCCCGAGCACTTCGTCGAACATGTCAACACCCGGTTTGAGCCAATCAAGGCATCCGTCGGCACTCACCGCGTTGTAGACCACCACGTGTGGCAACATGACACAGCCACCTCCCGCTTGAGTTGAGTCGAGCCTATGTTCTCCTCCACGCTATTTGGCCGCGCTGCCCATGCAGAAAAGGCGCATTTTGCAGACGGAGCAGGAGCGCCGCCGGCCAATAACGGTCGTGTAGAGCGCCAGCACCAGCAGACTTGCGAGTAGCATGAGCCTCGTCGTTGTCGAGCCATCGAGCATAAGCACTATGAGGGCCAGTAGAGGCACAAGGACCATCAAGCCATAGACAATCGGTGCAATCTTCACACCCGGACTGCTGTTGAAGTCCTCAATGTCTCCCGCTGTGAACCACTTGGCCGCCAGTAGACCCCAGCCGGTGGCACAGCGTTGCCCGAAATAGTGACAGTTCCGGCAGACGAGGCGCCGCATGACATAGTAGACCATCACAACGGTGATGAGGGTATAGGCAATCCCGAACCACGGACTGATGAGCCAGCAGGCGGTTGCACCCACCACGATGAGAGCCACCATGGCTGCATTGCTCAGAATGACGTCCCGCAATGGATACCGGTCAACGCCTGCGCCGTACAACCGGACAGCCTTCTTCATGCGCCACCTCCAAACCCTCACATTATGGTACGACTCCGCGGCAGCGCGCGACAACCATCTTCCACATCGGCAAACGTCACTCGACGCCCTATTCGTAGAACGTCGGAGAGTGGCGAATATTGGGCCACTGCTCAGGGTCATGCCCGTAGATGGTCAGCGCGGCTGTCTCGCGCAGGCTCCTCAGCAGTGCAAGCGAACTCCGCGAGACCTCGGCCTTCCACGTGCCGTCAGGAATGACGGTGTTGTCAAGCTGTCCGCGGTCATTGCATGCATCAACGGTGAGGAGCACATCTCCCGTCTGGTCGAGATGGACGAGCAGGGACTGGTGGCCCGGCACATGACCGGGGGTAGAGAGCATTCGGATGCGGCCATCGCCAAAAAGGTCCAGGTCTCCGTCTATCAGACGGACAGACCTCACGGGGTCGGCCAGAGTGCCATCCATCCGTGCTCCACGATACGGCTCGGGGTAGAAGAGTCTCACGGGGTCAGGCATGGCAGTCTCCAGTTCTATACGTTGCAGGATGAACTCTGCGCGCGGGAAAAAGCGGATGGCGCCCGCATGGTCGCTGTGAAGGTGTGAGAGAATCACATAGCGTATGTCGTCAGGACTGAAGCCGATAACCTCAAGCTGCTTGAGGATGTGGTTGCCCTCCTCCATTTCAGGCGTAATCTGATCCATGACCGGACCCCAGATGACCTCCGGTTCGGTGATGGTCAAGGGGTCCATTCCTGTGTCGAAAAGCACATTGCCCGCAGGGTGAGTGATGAGGAAGGCGGATACTGGAATCCTGTATTCTCCACCATCAGCCCTGGCCGCCATGGTACAGCTTGGATCAAGGAGGATGCTCCCGACGTCCAGTACATAGAGTCTTGTCGAAGAATCTGTCATGAATCTGCTCCTTCTGATGGTAGCGTGGAACCGGACTGTCCGGCAGGAACGAGAGTATTCGTGGCAGTCGCGAACAGCCTGCCATCTGCATCACATACGTCGGTTCTGACCACGAGCGTGCGCCGCCCGATGTGCACAGGGACTGCAGTGGCAACAAGCTTGTCCGTCTGAGCATTGCGAATGAAATTTGCACTCAACTGCACCGTGAGCGGAAAGCAGGCCGGGTCAAAATCATCGGCAGAAGCCTGTGTGTGAAGGTTCGCGAGCGCCGTCGCCGTACTATCAGCGAGAGTGAGAATCGCGCCCGCATGGAACAGACCTGTCACCTGGCGCAGGTGCGCACCGTACGGCATCTCGGCAACCACTTTCTCCCTGCTCGCAGAGACTATGGTGAAGCCAACGAGGCCAATCATCGTGCCCTCAAAGGAAGCCTGCCAGCGCGCAATCGTCTCGGAAGATACAGTCATCGGATTGGAGGAATTATACACACGGCGGCGTGAAGCTGCAGGAATACGCACCGATGGAGGAGAAGTCATGTTGACAGAGGGACACAGTTCGTCCATTCTGATTACGTGCCTGTGCGTCAGGTCACCGTGACGGCGCAGGCCATCTTCAGAAACACAATGACACCGTATCCAGGTGGTTCATCATGACGTCGCAACGCATCATCGTCGGCACCGCAGGTGCGCTATTCCTGATTCTCAGGATGGACGACCTATCACAACCACTGGTACAGGGTCCCGGCGGGGCAATCGGCTGGTTGCTGTTCGGCTGCCAGTTCGCAATCTGGATAGCCGTTGCCGTGCAACACGCACTCATGACTGCGCGAACAGTGCCGACACACACTGCGTCAGGCACGAACCCCATTCCCTGTGCGCGGTTGCTGGACCTCACCATCACCGCTTCGTTCGGCCTGCTGCTCTGGGCCACGATGTTCGCCCCATGGACGTTCTTCATCCCCCTGCTCGCGATGTACTGGTTGCTGGTTCGCCATCGCACCGCACGTCTGGCAGGGTTGGCCGTAGCAACAGTACCTGCATCGATTCGATAGAGGGCGTCCACACCTCAGCCATGCGGGACAGACAACGCGTCGCACTTCATGGAGTGCTGTTCCGCAGGCGCACGGCATACGTGTGAACGGAATTGGAACTCCAGGTGGTCGCGACAGTGCACAGCATTGTGCTATTGCACGGCATCAGTGAAAGCCGACAGTGAGAGATCACATGACGAGGACGTGCCCCTTCCAAGGGGCCTTTCAATCAGCAGTACAAAAATGCACCGCCGGCAACTCAGAAGAATCACGACGGCGGTGCGCAAGGGTCGGTAACGCGGACCCTCGAGAAGTGTACTCAGCAAGGCTCCCTGAACACAAAGCCCAATCACGAGTGCTCACTCGTGTATAGCCGTCCAGATAGTACCCTGTACTTTGGTACGCACATGCCGGCGGATGCATCCAGGACAGGAATGGCAGTCACTGAGAGAAGCACAGGGCGGAACGGGAACGGTCCTGCCGGGGCGCCACGCCACGTCAGGCGCATGTAGAGAAAGACGATGCGAGAGGATATGTCCCCCGCAATGACAAGGACTAGCGTCCCAGGCCCCGGCAGCAGGCACACTGATACGGGACCTCATCACGCTTCACCCCATGCAGGACATCGTTAGCACGATGGGTATGACAGACTGTTTCGTGCAAGGCTCCAGATGAGAATGGCACTGACAACGATGAGGTCACACCAGACAAGCCCGCACAAGACTTCGCCGTCGCTTCGGGTGGTACAAGCCCTTGCGACGGCGATGAAGGACGAGAGGAGAAAACACGGCATATGGCCTGAACAAATTTTACTGCGAGGATGAAGGCCTGTCAACGCAAACACGAAGCTCGTTTACATAGGTGAACATCGCCACATTCACCACAATTGGACGGACAATACGGGCAATTGCCAGGCCTTCCATGTACAATGGTCATGCCTCACTGGATATGGAGCCTTGCCCGGGTGGCAACGATACTTAGCAGTGAGTCGTCGAATCAACGTAGTGGATGAGGACAGGACCAGGAGGCGAAGACAACGGACAAGAGCCATCTCAGACGTGCCCCGGCATACATCGGAATGCTGCTGCTTCTCTATGCTCTGGCAGCAGGTCTCTCCCTGCATTACTCGGGCCAGCCAGTTGAGCCGGGCGCAATACGACAGCACGCAATTGTCGGGATACTGGGTTCCGCCACCTGCATCGTGGGACTCATTATTTCCTTCTGGCAACACAAAGAGTGACGTGGCACCTGCGAACTCTCCTGTCACCGGGGCCGACGGAGTCCGGCAGAGAGAGTTGCCCGAAACAGGGCATCGCACGTAGTCGCGTACACACAGGAGATACAGTTGGCAACAGAATACGACGGATTCGCTCACGTTCAGGATACGAACCTCTACTACGAGGTGTCCGGAAAGGGACAACCGGTACTCCTCATCTCGGGTCTCGGCGGAAATGCTGAGATGTGGTTGCGACAGGCTGAGCAGCTCGCAGAGAAGTATCAGGTTATCCGTTTCGACAACAGAGGGGCAGGCAGAAGCGATGCAGCGGATGGCCCCTACACAATACAGATGATGGCTGCCGATTCAGTTCAGTTGCTCGATGCACTTGACATCACCACTGCCCACATCGTCGGGTCGTCGATGGGTGGCATGATTGCACAGGAAGTGGCGATACAGTATCCGGACAAGGCTCTCAGCCTGACCCTTATCGCTACCCAGTGCGGCGGCCCTCATGCTTTTGGCGCCGAAGAGGAGAACGCGACCGCGCTTCGCGAACTGGCGACAATCGACATGACACCTCAAGAACGTGCACGCGCATGGGTTCCCTTCACATTGAGTCCTGAATTCAGAGAATCCAACCCTGACATGGTTGAGGAATACGTCAAGATAACGGGACAGTATCCCTGCTCAACGGACGCACTGCGGGCACAATGGTCTGCACTGATGGGCTACGACTCATGGGAGCGGCTGCAGTACGTAGTGGCCCCGACACTCATACTCCAGGGAAGTCAGGACAAACTGGTACCGCCAGAGAACGCGGACGTGCTCGGCGTGCGTATACCTGACGCCGAAGTGGTCTTCATAGAAGGGGCGGGACACAGTCTTGCATTTGAATCTGCCGACCGCGTGAACGAACTCATGATGGACTTCTTCGAACGGAAAGCAGACGGAGGCATGTCTCCCCAGGACTAGGGGGGCAAGCGAGTTCTGTGTCACACAAGCCCACGCTTTTCTACGGCTGGGTAGTCCTCGCCATTGGGTTCGCAACGGTCGTTGCGGGGTACGCATGCCGCAACACATTCTCTGTCTTCTATCCTGCCATCGTTGATGAGTTTGGCTGGGGTCGAGGCAACACTGCCCTTATCTTCTCCATCAACGTCTTTGTCTACGGACTGGTCGCACCATTTGCCGGAGACCTCATCGACCGCTTCAAGCCACGTTACATACTCGCCGCAGGCGCGATTATCATGGGTGTCGGCGTCTCGCTCTGCAGCCTGGCAACTGAGAAGTGGCAATTCTATGTTCTCTATGGAGTAGTCGCGTCCATCGGACTCAGTGTGGCCGGGTGGGCCCCCGTCGTGGCCATCGTCTCCAAATGGTTTGTGAAACGACGCGCCCTTTCTATGGGCATACTGGGGGCTGGGTTCGGCTCAAGCCTCGTCTCCGCGTACGTGGCTCAGTACCTCATATCGAGCTTCGGATGGAGAACCGCCTATGTGTTCATCGGGGTTTTCGCTGCCGCAGTCATTCCCCCAATGGTCATCCTTTTCGTTCGCGGACGCCCGGAAGACAAGGGCCTGCATGCCGATGGCATGAGCGCAATCGAGGTCTCCGAACGGGATGCCGCACAAGAGGCTGACGAGACTCGCACTCCCTGGGCCCGAACTGAGTGGACGCTCAGGCGCGCCGCGCGAACCCACCAGTTCTGGTTGCTCTTCGCGGCGGCATTCGTCGTACTTGGACTTGTCGAGCAGATAGCCATCGCACACCAGGTCTACTTCTACCGTGATGCGGGATACTCCGACTTGACGGCAGCAAGCTTCTACGGCATCTTCGGAGTCTGCTTCATCCTTGGCAATCTATCCGGTTCCTTCTCAGACAGGCTGGGCAGAGAGCGTTGTTTCATTCCCGCAAGCCTGATAGGAGCCGCAGCACTCCTCCTGCTATTCGGCATCACCGACACGACGCAACCATGGATTCCTGTCACATTTGCCATTGTCTTCGGGTTCTGCCTCGGTTCGATTCCGTGCGTTTTCTACGCCGCGGTTGCAGACCTGTTCCACGGAAAGCACTACGGGAAGATAGTCGGCATGATGGTGATGGGATTTGCCATGGGTGGTACGCTGAGTCCATGGCTCGCAGGCTACCTTTACGATACGACGGGAAGCTATCAGAGCACCTTCGTGCTGCTCATCGCCGGAATGCTTCTGACCGGTGCCCTGATGTGGTTTGTCGCGCCCAGGAAGCTGAGTCCTGTTCGACATTAGCCCGAAAGAGCGCGACGTTGCATATCTCCCGCTTTACATCCACATCCACGTTGCTCAACATATGCCCTCCCACAACCGTCGGGCGAAAGAAGATTTGAAGTATGACGAAAAAGCGCACACTCTACTACGGCTGGATTGTCCTGGCGATAGGCTTCGTGACCATCATCGGCGGCTATGTGTGCCGCAACACGTTTTCAGTGTTCTACCCCGCCATAGTCGATGAATTCGGCTGGACGAGAGGGAACACCGCACTCATCTTCTCGATCAACGTCCTTGTCTACGGCCTGATGGCCCCGCTTGCGGGAGGACTTGCCGACCGCTTCAAGCCACGCTACGTACTTGCCGGCGGGGCGATACTCATGGGACTCGGCATGGCCGCCTGTAGCATCGCCACGGCGAAGTGGCAGTTCTACCTACTTTACGGCGTCATCGCTGCGACAGGGCTGAGCGTGGCCGGATGGGCACCTGTCGCAACACTCGTCGCCAACTGGTTCGTCCGACGCCGCGCACTTGCGTTCGGCATTCTGGGTGCCGGCTTCGGACTCAGCCTCGTCTCTGCATATGCAGCACAGTACGTCATCGATGTCTTTGGATGGCGCACGGCCTACATTGCCATCGGTCTATTCGTGGTCGCGCTGATAGTGCCCCTCTCAATTGCATTCGTCCGGCGGAGGCCTGAAGACAAGGGACTCTTTCCGGATGGCATGACTGCGGAGGAGTCAGAGGCAAGCGCGTTGCGTGCAACAGAATACGCCTCTCACAACATATGGCATAGCAAGCCATGGACTCTACGTTCTGCCATGCGCACACGGCAGTTCTGGCTTCTCTTCCTCATTTTCGTATGCTCGATGGGTGTCGTAGAACAGCTCGCTATCTCACACCAGGTCTATTTCTACCTTGACGCGGGCTACAAGCCCATGCAGGCAGCGACGTTCTATGGCATATTTGGAGTCTGCTTCGCCATCGGCAACCTGGCAGGCTCATTGTCCGACAGGATAGGCAGGGAAAAACTGTTCCTTCCCGCGTGCCTCATCTGCGCAGGATTTGTGTCCCTCTTCTTCGTTATGGGAGACACAACGATACCGTGGCTACCACCATTCATCGCCATCGGCTTCGGACTGAGCTTCGGTTGTATTCCGTGTGTTCTCAACGCCACCCTCGCAGACCTCTTTCACGGAAACCACTACGGAAGGATATCCGGCATCATGATAGTGGGCTTTGCCATCGGCGGCACAGTAAGTCCGTGGCTGGCAGGATTCATCCATGACCTCACGGGGAGTTACAGCGGAGCCTACATCATGCTCATCGTTGCCGTGCTGGCGACAGGCATACTCATGTGGTTCGTGGCGCCTCGCAAGTTGAACCCGGTGGGACGCCAATAGGCAGTTGTTACTCTCATGCAGTCGTCACTTGTTTCGACAGCCACAACGTTCTAAAGTATCAACATCGTGCTTTGTTCGTTACGCACGCAGCAGGGAGGGAATTCGAATGCGAAGCGACATCACTACCAAAGGACTTGAGAGAGCCACCCATCGCGCACTGTACTATTCCATGGGAATTCTTCCCGAGGAACTGGACAAGCCGCTGGTTGCCATCGTCAATCCTCAGAACGAGACGATGCCCGGTCACGTGCATCTCGATATAATCGCGAAAGCCGTCCGCGAAGGCGTACTCGCCGCAGGCGGGACTCCTATCGAGTTTGGAACCATCGGACTGTGCGATGGCATCGCACAGGGCAACTATGGCATGCACTATCCACTCGCCAGCAGAGAACTCATCTGTGATTCGGTTGAGTGCATGGTGAACGGCCACTCCTACGACGCGATGGTCATCGTCACGGAATGCGACAAGATAACACCCGGCATGTTGATGGCCGCAGCCAGGCTCAACATTCCGACTATTGTGGTGAGTGGTGGGCCGATGTCTACCGGTTGGTACGCGGGCAAGGAAGTCGGCTACACCGACCTCATGGAGGCGCAGGGACTCGTTCAGCGCGGCGAAATGACCATGGACCAGCTCTCCGAATTCGAGCAGGGAGCCCTGCCCGGCTGCGGCGCCTGCAACATCATGGGAACGGCAAACACGATGAACTATATGACCGAGGCGCTCGGCATGTGTCTACCGGGAAGTTCCGTCATGGCAGTCAGTGGACGCAGAATCGCGCTGGCCAAACGGACCGGGATGAAGATTATGGAGTTGTACCGCAAGAACATCCGGCCACGTGATGTTCTCACCATGAACGCCTTCTGGAACGCGTTCGTCGTCGACATGGCCATCGGCGGCTCAACCAACACGATGCTGCACCTCCCTGCAATCGCGAACGAGGCAGGGCTGAAGATTGACATGGCCATGATTACCGAGATTTCAAGCCTGACACCGAACATCGTTCGTATCAAGCCATCTGGACGCCATTTCCCCGCTGACCTCGACCACGCAGGAGGTATCGCTGCGGTGATGAAGCAGTTGTCAGACGCAGGATTACTGCGTGACAGCCTCACAATGACGGGCGAACCCGTCTCGGCCAACCTTGCGGACGCAAGGGTGCTGGACCCGACCGTCATCAGGCCAATGGATGACCCCTACACCAGGTTCGGGGGACTCGCGCTCGTGTATGGCAACCTGGCTCCCGATGGTGGCGTCTGCAAGGCAGCCGGAGTGCTGCCGGAGATGCTGCAGCACAAAGGCCCCGCGCGCGTTTTCAACCAGGAAGAAGATGGCGTCAAGGCCATTTACAACGGTGAAATCAACAAGGGTGACATCGTTGTCATTCGCTACGAGGGGCCAAAGGGAGGACCCGGCATGCGTGAGATGCTTGCCCCTACTGCGGCAATCATAGGCATGGGACTGGGAGACTCAGTTGCGCTCATCACAGATGGCCGTTTCTCCGGTGCATCACGCGGTGCTGCCATCGGCCATGTGTCTCCTGAAGCTGCGGCAGGGGGTACCATAGGACTCGTCGCTGAAGGTGACATCATCGCCATCGATATCCCGGGAGGCACTGTCACGCTTGAAGTGGATGACGCCGAACTGGCGCGCCGGAAAGCGGCATGGACCCGTCCTCCTTCGAAGGCTCAACCTGGAAGCTATCTCGACCGGTACTCACGCATAGTTACGTCAGCCATGACGGGAGCAGTCTTCGCCAGAGACTAGGCCGCTCGAGCAGGAATTCGACAGAGAAGGAAACGACAATGCAGATACAGTGGCTCGGACACGCAGCGTTCAAACTGACCACGAACGAGCATACGGCCTACATTGACCCCTGCCTTATCGATTCTATCGCATCGAAGCAGCGACGGTTGTTCGCCGATGCCCCGAAGGCGGACTTCATCCTGTTCACACATGAGCACCCCGACCACTGTGACCCTGCGTCCTGTGAGGGACTGCTCAAGAAAGACACCGTGCTCGTCGGACCTGCTTCATGCGCCGCCAGACTCGGAGCAGCCCTTCGGATTGTTGAGCCGGAAACTGAATTCACACTTGGTGAGTTCACCATACGAGCGGTCCACGCCTACAACATCTCCCGCCATCGCAGTCCCGGCAAGCCTTTCCACCCCAGGGGGACGGGCGTAGGCTACCTCGTGACCGTGGACGGACGCTCTCTCTACCACGCAGGTGACACAGAACCGATTCCAGAGATGAAGAATATCGGTCCTGTGGATGTTGCACTCCTGCCAACGGATGACCACTACACAATGTCTCCGGAAGAAGTGATGCAGGTAGCAGGGACAGTCTCAGCCAAACTGACCATTCCCATGCACTTCTTCAACACCACGCCTGCGGACGTCGCCTCGGCAGCTCAACGTCACACAGACGTCAGACTTCGGATTCTGGAGATAGGCGACACGTACGACCTGCCATGAACGCCCAATTCTTGAGATGAAAGATTTGAATCGCACAGTGCACATAATCAACAACTGCTCCGTGTTTGAGTACGGGTCAAGAAGCTCGTGTCCTCTGACGCACGGGGGGCAAGGCCGCAATCCCCACATCACACTCAGCAGCGAAGTGACTCACACATGAAGAGTCTTCCGCAGTACGCCTATCCCCTTTCCATCGCTGCCGGTGCACTCGCTGCAATGTCGGCGCTCGCCGGTCTGTTCTTCGAATCCACCTACGCCGCCGAGATGCAATCATTCGCCATTCAAGGAAGGGCGCAGGACCTTGTCACCCTCGTATGGGTTGTTCCCCTGTTCGGCATCTCGCTCCGCTATATGAAGCAGGACTATTTCCCCGCACGAATCGCATGGATGGGCATCCTGCTCTACTTCACCTATACATACGCACTTGCCGCCATGGGGCTGGCCTACAACCGGTTGTTTCTACTGTACGTCACAATCTTCGCGCTCTCGCTTGCACTTCTCATCACAGGACTCAGTGGTGTTCGCTGGAATGACATACGCTGGCGATTCTCCTCAAGGTTTCCTCAAACGCCCACTGCAGCGTTCGTCATCAGCATGGGAGTACTGGTGGCACTCCTGTGGCTCGCAGATATCGTACCTTCCATCGTGACAGGCACCCCTCCCCCTCAACTCGCAGAGACGGTGAGCCAATCACTTGTGGTACAAGCCCTCGACCTGGGGATAGTAGTGCCGCTCTTCATCCTCGGCGGAGTGCTGCTGCTCAAGCGCATGTCGCTCGGATACCTGCTGACAGGACTCGCACTCGTGAAGAGTATTACCCTCGGGCCGGCTATGCTCGCCATGGCAGTATTCCTCAACTCTGCCGGCTTGCCGGTGGCCCCACCTCTCTGGGCTTTCGCCGCGCTTGTCACAGGGTTTGGCGGCTACCTCTCGTATCGCTACTTCAGAAGTCTGTACTAGCATCCCACTGCGATTCACCCCTGGTGTCTGCCAGAGTTCTTTGACGCCCGTGTATCACAGCGTATACTTGTTGCGGGCCCGGTGACACTTCGGGAGGGCAGGAAGGGAGAGCAGAGGACCAGTTGTCAGTCATATCTGTCTTCGATGTGGCCACGCCACTCGAAGACGCTTCTTCACACACTGGAGATACGCATCTATGGACAGAAGACCAGAGTCAATACTGCCGGAGAATACGGTTTTCGTGCTCCTCTCGTTCGAGGGGCCTGACCCGTACGCTCTCGCAGGAGGACTCGGCGTCAGAATCACCCACGTGGCACACACTCTCAGTGCAAAAGGATTCCCCACTCATCTGTTCTTCATCGGAGACCCTCACCTGAAGGGAGAAGAGACTACTGATGATGGACTGCTCACGCTGCACCGCTGGTGTCAGTGGATAAGCGAGTACTACCCGGCTGGCGTATACCAGGGAGAACCTGCCAAGCTTGAGGATTTCAACAGGTCCATTCCGGCGTGGGTCACCGAGCACATAGTGAAGCCTGCGGAGGCGGAAGGAAAGCTGGTTGTGGTGCTTGCCGAGGAATGGCATACGGCCGAGGCCACGTGCCGACTGAGCGAACAGCTTCGCGCGGAGGACCTCAGGGACAACGTCGTCATCTTCTGGAACGCAAACAACACGTTTGGATTCGAGAAAATCGACTGGCCGCGACTGCAGAAAGAAACGGTTATCACGGCAGTCAGCCGCTACATGAAACAGATAATGCGTGAACTGGACGTGACTGCGCTCGTTATTCCGAACGGCATCCCTGAGGACCTGCTCAAGCCTGTCAACAAACGCTCTGCCACAAAAGTCCGCCAGAAACTGAAAGCGAACCCGCTACTCCTCAAGGTCGCCCGATGGGACCCGGGGAAGGCATGGATGCAGACGATTGAGGGCACCGCGTTGTTGAAATCCGGTGGTCGCCGCCCCGTGTTCATCGCGAGAGGTGGCATGGAGGGATACGGGCAGGAGGTGCTGGAATGGGCACACTCGCTCGGACTCAAGGTGCGGGATGTCACGTCCAAGGGTGATGGAGTGGAGGCAAGGCTGAATGCCATCATGTCCGCCTCCAATGCCGACATCCTCAATCTCAAGTTCCACTGTCAACCAGAGGTACTGCGCACGTTGTACCACGCTTCCGACGCGGTTCTTGCCAACAGCACGCATGAGCCATTCGGACTGGTGGGCCTGGAAGTGATGGCCTCCGGAGGTGTGGTGTTCACTGGGGGCACGGGTGAGGACTATGCGCGGCACTTCTTCAACAGCATCGTGCTGGATACAAACGATGCCCAGGAGATATCGAGCTATCTCGACTACCTGGCAGACCACCCCGATGTGTCGACCCGCCTGCGCCGAGTTGGGCAGGTAACAGCCAGACAGTTCACATGGCCCTTCGTCATCGACGGCCTCATCGAGCGGCTGGAGAGCCGCGCCCGCCTGAGAGGCGCTCTTTCACGACCCTACGAAGTCGTCCTGCACCGCGCCTCTGATGCGCTCCTCGACCCGTCACAACTGGACGCAGTCTCACTCGGTGCTTGACCAGTCTGAGCAGTCAACAGCCTCTCACTGAAGAACTGCGGACGTGATTTCTCTCGCGCGTTCCTGTCAAAGCCGGCCCCTCCCTGCAACACCTCCAAATGGCTGATGTTCCCCAATAATGACGGACTTGCATGCCAGGACTCGAAAGACCTCTTGCGTGTCATCGCATCAATGTTGACAAGTGGACTTACGAGTGCCACAGTACTGAACGGGGTGGTTCGGTGCGAGCATTGATTGCATCTGCCGAAGGGGTTGTGCGTGACTACTTGCGCGGGCGGTCGCTTGTAACAGGGAGACCGCCCGCGTTTCATTTTGTCTCAGACGAGGAAGCGCCAGCATCAGCGCGGACTGAAACAGAACACCAGTACCGGACGGCGCGTTTCCGATAGAGGCTTCTCCCCCTCTCTACCCACAAGTGCACGTTCTATGTGCCCGAAGTATCAGCAAGGAGGATGACAGTTATCGACGAGCTATCTGAGCTACGCCGCATCAAGGAGGAAGTGGAGGCCGAGATTCTCGCTCTACCGGGCATCACGGCAGTAGACATCGGCGTCAAGTACGTCGGCGGCAAACGGACCGCCATAACTGCAATCCGTGTCTACGTCCGGAAGAAGAAGGATGTGCCCCCTGAACAGACCATACCCGCGAAGATACAGGGTGTGGCCACCGACGTCATTGAACGTGACTTCGTGCTGCACTAGCGTATAGCTCCACAACACTATGCCGATCCGAACGGAAGGTGCGCATTTCAGCCGGCCAGGAGGTGGAAGATGGTGTCCCTAAAAGCGTAGGAAAGAACACAACGCACGAAGGACGCAGGGTGGAGGTGGATAGATGAAAACTCTCGCCGCAATCAGACCTCTCAAGGAACAGGTTGAAGCTGAACTACTGAAAAGACCGGGGGTAACAGGCGTCGACATCGGCTACAAATACGCGCAGGGCAAGAGGACGGAAGACCTTGCCATTCGAGTATACGTGGCCGAGAAGAAGGACGTGCCTGAGAAAGAGAGAATTGCCAGGACACTGAAGGGGATACAGACGGATGTCATAGAACGCACGTTCGTGCTCCATCCGTTGCGCAGGCCCCGCGAAGACATCGTACTCATGTCCGACACGGGCTCATACGACCCCATCGTCGGAGGCATCAGCATAGGACCGTGCCGCGGAATCTGGCTTGAGCCGCCTGATGTGCCCTCTGCGGGCTGGTATATCGTAGGAGGCACACTGGGCGCCGTGGTCAAAGACAAGGACACGGGTGCCACGATGTTCCTGAGCAACTTCCACGTGATGTGTGTCGATGACGCGTGGAGCGTCGGTGACACAATGACACAACCGAACCTTCTCGATACCGGGTCATGTCCAGGCGATATCGTCGGGAGTCTTCAGCGAGGACAACTGGGCGGTACAGTGGACTGCGCTGTATGCAGCCACACTGCACGGGGGTACTCCTGCGAGATTGTGGACATCGGGGATGTTGAGGGCACGGCCACACCGACACTCGGAATGGCAGTGCGGAAGCGCGGCCGCACCACAGGGCTGACGTACGGCACTGTCGACACGCTTGACCTGTCAGTCAATATCAACTACGGGGATGGTCTCGGAAACGTAGTGCTGAACCACCAGATAGGCGTCGACGTGAACCCGATGCTGAGCACTCAGTTCGGCGACCATGGCGATTCCGGCGCAGTGGTCGTGAACGATGCGCGCAAGGTAATTGGCCTGCACTTCGCAGGCAACACATCCGGCACCTATGGCGTCGCCAATCCGATACAGGACGTACTGGACGCGCTGAATGTCAGGATGTGCTCATCGAAGCTTCTCGAGAAGAAGTGGGAACTCAAGGAACTCGAGAAGAAGCCGGAGCTCAAGGAACACTTCAAGCTCGAGCTCAAAGAGCAGTACTGGGAACACAAGAACCCCAAGGAAATCGCCGAGCTCACGCAGAAGGAGTTCGTTGAAGTCGGGCCGAAGTCGATGAATGAAGGAGAACCGTTCATACCGATTGAGCCAGGCCAGCCGCTTCGGCCGATTGAAGGCAGGCTCGCTCAATTGGAATCCACGATTCGGAATCTCGAAGGCATTGGTAAGCAGGCGGGCGCCATGCAATGCATCGACTTCTCAACATACGGGTGGATGGTGACGCCAAACCCGTGGACAATCGGCTCTGTCCAGTTTCTCGCTCTAGACCATGCGGGTGCGGGCTGGCCCAACCCCGGGGTCAAGAACTATGGAGGGCTGATGGGACTCGATTGCGGATTCCGGCTTCAGGTCGCCTATGCCGAGCCCTGCCGCAGGGTGCAGTTGACGCTCGCCCACTTCTCACAACCGGCGAAAGTGGAGGCCTACAACACCGACGGCAGCATTGCAGGCACAGCAGCAATGACCTCGGCAGGCGGCGTCCCGGAGACCCTTACCTTCAGTGGCTCGATCAGACAGGTGATAGTCGCCGCGCCGCAGAACGAGACGCTATTGCTCAAACTCTGCTGCGAGCCGTCAGGCGGACGCGCCACAAAGGATGTGTCTGAGAAATCGACCTCCGAAGAGAAGGCCGGAAAGAAAGAGAAGGTTGAGAAACTCGAGACCAAGGAGATGAAGGACAAGCCCGAGAAATGGGAATCGCCGGAGTTGAAGGGCAAACGCGAGCAGAAGGAGTTCAAGGAAGTCGAGAAGCTCATCAAGGAGAAAGACTTCAAAGAAGACGTCAAGGACTTCGCTGAAGGGATTCCTCCCGGCTCCTTCAACCGCAAGAGCGCGCCTTCAACCGAGGAGCGTCTGACTCAGATTGAGACAGCAATTGCCCAATTGACGCATTTCATTCCTCCGGCATCGCGACCGGACCTGAGCACTGGAGCTCTCCGAAACGAACCGGAAAAGCAGCAACACTGACAACAGGATAGAGACCTGAGAACTGCCGCCTCCCGCACGGCGGTGCGCGAGGCGGCAGCACAGGCACCGCAACAAGACGTGCCATACATTTCTGCTTGTTGTGTTGCGTTGCACCGGAGGCTGGCGTATGTGGCTTGTATTGTGCGAGATGCAGGACGTAGCGGCACAGTGGGCATATCATGGTCTCCTGGCTCGCGGCCTTGAGCCGATTGAACTGCTCACTTCTGCGATGCTGGCCCGAGCCGTCTCGTGGAAGCACACACTCGGTGTCGAACAGGCACAGACAACCATCACGCTGGCTGACGGTCGCCGCATATTCAGCACCACCATACACGGGACACTGAACAGGCTCCTCGCAGCCCCCTCTGCATTTCTCTCTCTGGCCCTACCCACAGAACGGGCATACGCATCTCAGGAATTGACCGCGTTCTACCTCAGCTGGCTCCATGCATTGCCCGGTCCGGTTCTCAACAGGCCAACGCCACGCGGCCTGTCAGGAGCATGGAGGCGTCTCTCAGAATGGGCCTTACTCGCAGCACAATCGGGCCTTCCCGTTTCTCCCTGTACGGTGAACGGACATGACGAAACCGGCTGTTTGCCCTTTCACAGCAGCCTGGCACCTCCGGGAACACCGATACGAACAGTGCTACTGGTGGCCAACCGCGTCATCGGCAGTTCGGTGCCGGAGACTATTGCATCAGGCTGTAAGCGACTCGGTGTTCTGTCCGACACTTCTCTCCTTGGCATCGATTTCGCAGAGAGCACTACGGGATACTGGACGTTCGTGGGCGCAACACCATTGCCCGACCTCAGGCAGGGAGGTGAGGCACTGCTGGACGCACTCGCAACTACAATGAAGGGCACGTAGGGACGGCGGAATGATTCTGTTGTGTGGCATCCCCACTGAGACACCACTGGAGATGGTTGCCGCCAGCCTGCGAAGGCTTGGCATACCGCATGTGTGGTTCAACCAGCGCCAATTCGCAGACATGGACCTGTGGTTCACACTATCAAACGGACATGTCACGGGAATACTGAGCATGGACGGTCGAGCATACCGGCTCCAGGACTTCCGCGGAGTGTATATACGATTGATGGATGACCGCTCCCTGCCCGAACTGAGGAGCGAGCCAGGCGATTCACAGAAGAGTCGTCACTGCCACGCTTTGCACGACGCTCTGATGCAATGGTGTGAGGTAGCCCCTGCGCGGGTTGTCAATCGTGCTGCTCCAATGGGCTCAAACTCCTCCAAACCGTACCAGACGCAACTCATCCGTGAACACGGCTTCGCGATTCCGGAGACGCTCATCACGAACGAGCCTGAACTGGTGCGTGAATTCCACTCGTATCACAATCAACTCGTCTACAAGTCCATCAGTGGCATCCGCTCGATAGTCCAGACGTTGGACGATGAGTCTATTGCGAGGCTCGACTCCATCCGGTGGTGCCCCACACAGTTCCAGGAGTTCATCCCGGGACAGAATGTGCGCGTGCACACGATAGGCACCAGCGTCTTCGCCACAGCCATCGCCTCGAACGTAACCGACTACCGCTATGCGCACCTGCAGAAGGATGGAGAAACGGAACTCAGCGCAATGCAGTTGCCTGATGAACTGACAGACCGGTGCGTGAGACTATCGATGTCTCTGGGTCTGGCATTCGCGGGTATCGACCTCAAAGTCACACCAGACAATCGAGTCTACTGCCTTGAGGTCAACCCGAGTCCTGCCTTCAGCTACTACGAATCCAACACGGGGCAGCCCATTGCAGAGGCCGTCGCACGCTACATGGCAGGTCGATAGGACCACCCCACACAATCGAAAGACAACGAATCAGACAGGCTCAGCACCAATCGGCGGGCCTTCCTCAAGAGACACGCCCTTCTCAGCCAGTTCCTGCCACTCATCGCTGATGCTGCCAATGCCTTCACGGAATATCTTCACCAGTTCCTCGCTTGTCCCTTCAACAAGCATGCCCTGCGCCTGGTTACGGAGATCGTTGGCAAGAAACGAGAGGACTTCCGACGGCGCAATCTTCTCACTTTCGGCACCACCCCTCTTGAGCATCTCCAGTCTCATCGCCAGGTACTGCCCCGTAGTCTTGAGACTGTAGACATACCTGGAATTCAATTGGCCAAGACCGGCAAGCCTCGCGGCGGTCTCGGTGCTCCTCCCTTCACGTTCGCGACGGTCGACAACCCGTTCGCTCCACACAAGCAATGCCGCTGCAAACAAGAGGCAGACGATGAGAGTTGTCAATCCCCATGACTGAAAGCCCTCCTTGCCGATGAAGCCAATGGCAGTGCCTGCCATGCCCGAACCCAGTAGCAGGCCAACAACAAGTTGGATACGCTCCGGCAGACTGCGTCCTGTTCCTTGAGGTACCGCGGAAGTATTGCCTGTTCTGTTGTTCTCCGCCATTGCTCTACCTCCCCGCCACAAGTGAGTAGGGGACAAAGGAATCCGCCTCAAGCCTCTTTCCAGCCACGTCCAATTCAACCGCTCGGCGAAACTGAGAGCCAGCGAACGTCGTATCCACGACGGACTCGGTCAGTTCCAGAAGTTGCCGCGCGCCCACCAGAAAGTTCGTGCCCACCGGCATCACGGCGAGAACGTGCGCTTTCCATGACGGGAGAGCGAATACCTGTGCGGCCGCGACAGGCGCTACGTGGTCCTTCTCAGGCACGTGAGTATCATGATCGTTCTTGCTCACCCAGCGCTCGATATACCTGAGAGGTATGCGCATTCTGCCTTCTGCGTCCGGCTTCATCTCTCCTGTAGTGATACCCCAACCATAGAGGCCTTTGACTGAATCGGGCATGGAGCCTTTCGACTCCCACAGCAACACAAGAGCGCCTTCATGCATCAACGACTGATAGCGGGACACGAACCAGGAGCCATGCTCCCCCGGAATGAGGTGCTTACGAAGATCCCAGCGATTGGGATTTGACTGAAAGAGCAAGCCCATCGCCCCTTCCTCCTCCTGGACCGGTCATGCGTCGACTCCCGGCCTCCCTCACGGACTTCTTCAACATTATACTGCAACGGACGACAGTACGATGCTGTCGCAGAAGGTTGGAGAGTAAAGAATGAGATGGTCACTCAAGCAGATCAAACCACCTCGCGAATGGCAGGGCCGGATACACTTTTGGTCGTCACGAAAGAGAACACGAGCTTGTGTCTGTGTAGTCAAGACCGGCGGCTCCGGTGGGAGTTCTATGATCCTCAACTCTCCCACCGGAAGTCTGTGCCGGCTCGCTAATAGGAGGGTATTCACGGCCGGGCATTGCCGCTACTCCGAATATTCTGATTTCGCACAGGGTGCAACAGCACTACGAGGGATGTGACGCCGCTTCCTTCGCACTTGTGGCACTGCCAGCAGTCCGTGCGGTCACCACACTCATAGCACTGGCACGAGCAACCTCTTCCGCCCACAATCGAACCTTGCCAAAATCCCTGTAGTCTCCGACGAAACCGGCCCTGGCAAGAAACCGGGCAACGGGACCTCCTGCGGTTCCATCAAGCCTGCCGCCAAATGTTTCGTTTCCTCTGGCCTGCATCCGTTCAGCCATGAGCGCCACATCGAAAGGCAACTGCTTCACGGTGCGCTGGGCAGAATGCCCAAGCGGACCGCTCTGGAACAGCCACACCTGCTTTCCTGCGAGTGCGGAGGAGAACCTGCCCAGGAATGCCACAGCGTCTGACCTCCAACTTCCCCCGTACACCGCACTGCCAAGCACCACGCTGTCATAACCACTCACATCCTTGACGTCTGAGACGGGAAGCACATCCACATCGAGTCCGGTGCGGTAGAGCGTCAATGCAACGGCCCTGGCAATCTCCGCCGTTGAACCGTGCAGGCTTGAATAGGTTACCAGTACTCTCAGGTCTTCCATCGTCTTCTCCTTCATCTATCATCACAAGGGCTCTTGCCCTCGTCACACATATCTACGCACCAGCGCTCCCAGTATCACATTCCTTTCGCTGTCTTTTGAAGCCTGTAGAATGATAGGGTGAATACAGGCACCTCCGTCACCATCGAGGTATTGGAATACCCATCCGACTGATGGATGGTTCAGCATTCATCAGGTTGAATGAAACCTCCACCTTCGGCTGCAGGAGTCGGACCGTACCAATGTCCCCAACACGGCACGAACCTAACCAACTCCCCACACCTTCACCAGAAATTGATATTCCGTTGCTACTGTTGAATCAGGCGCCGGGACCTCTGGGGAAACCGGCGTAGACATACCGCCGCCCGAACGTGGCAGCGGGACATTTCTCTCTACAAGGGGGCTGCCACGGCGGCCCCCGGCCATCGTTAAAACCCTACCCAACAGGTCAGGACTCCATCGTCATGCTGATGCAACGGTGCACATCTGCCTGCATCAGCCACAGACACTAGTCAGTGTTTGATTCTACGCGCATGTTGAGAGCCGCCCCGACACTTATTGGAACCATTGCTTCCCCGCAGCCATTCCCTGCCTCAGGGCATCAATGCTGGGCATAGACATGCCACATGACACAAAAACCCCGCTCTTTCGTTGCTCGTATATGCCCATTTTCTTGCTGAAATCTATTGACTTTTCCTCCAATCGTGATGTTTTATGTAGTATCGACCCGAAGGGTCTGTTCTCTATCGTCGTCTCTTCGGAGCGAAATACCGAACCAGAGGAGGTGGTGCCTACTGACGGAAGTCCCGACGCAAGGACCTCTTGCCCGTTTCTCGCTTCATCCCCGGTACCGGTTGACCCGATGGACCCGGGATGGCAGATAGATGAAACGACAAGCGAAAGGCCCACGTAGAGGGGAAGACAAGAAAGCCCTGCCCGGGGCATGTGCCGTGCAGCTTTCAAGTGGGCCACTGAGGTCAGAATCAGAGGTGCCCGGACACGGACAACAGGGCAGGCCCGGTTACGAAGCGGGCCTCAACGAGAAGTACTTCGTGGCAACCTGAACTCAAGCACCCTGACCCCGGGAAATCGAAACACCGGTCAGGGGAGTAACAAATAGAACTCAATCAGGAGTGAATGAAATGACGAAAGGAAAATGGCTCTCACGTGCTCTGCACG
>JAFGFT010000016.1 GCA_016930935.1 Dehalococcoidia bacterium
GGCTAAGCAAGTACTCTTCGGCGAAGAAGCTCGCAAGAGTCTCAAGAATGGCATCGACACGCTTGCCGATGCAATCAGGGTGACTCTCGGTCCTCGGGGCCGCCCGGTAGCCCTCGACAAGAAATTCGGCGCGCCCAATGTTATCAACGACGGCGTCGCAATTGCGAAGGAAATTGAGCTCCCCGACCCCTTCGAGAACATGGGGGCACAGCTCGTGAAGGAAGCCTCCACCAAGACCAATGATCAGTGCGGTGACGGCACCAGCACCTCGGTCATCCTGGCTCAGGCAATCGTTCGAGAAGGCTTCAAAAACATCGCAGCCGGCGCAGATTCTCAATCCCTGAAGCGTGGCATTGAGAAGGGTGTTGCCGCAGTGGTCGAGGGACTGAAGGCCCAGGCCATTCCCGTCAATGGCAGGGAACAGGTCGCCCAGGTTGCAGCCCTGTCCGCCGTCGACAAAGAGATCGGCGAGTTGATTGCCGATGTTATGGAGAAGGTTGGCAAGGACGGTGTCATCACCGTTGAGGAAGGCAAGGGACTGCAGTTCGAGACCGAATTCGTTGAAGGAATGAAGTTCGACCGCGGTTACATCAGCGCCTACTTCATCACCAACCAGGAATCCATGAAGGCTGAACTCGAGGACCCCTATATCCTCATCACAGACAAGAAGATCTCTGCCCTGAACGACGTCCTCCCCGCACTGGAGAAGATGGTTCAGACCACGAAGAACGTCGTCATCATTGCTGAGGACATCGACGGTGAGCCTCTGGCAACCCTCGTTGTCAACAAACTCAGGGGCACTCTCAGCCCTCTCGCCATCAAGGCGCCCGGCTTTGGCGACCGCCGCAAGGCCATGCTGCAGGACATCGCGATTCTCACCGGCGGCACCGTCATCTCTGAGGAAGTCGGCCGAAAGCTGGATTCCGTTACCGTTGACGACCTGGGCAGGGCCCGCAGGGTTGTTTCTGATAAGGACAACACCACCATCATCGAAGGAAAGGGCAAGGCTGCGGACATCGAGGCCAGGATCAAGCAGATCCGCGCTGAGATTGAATCCAGCACGTCTGACTACGACAAAGAGAAGCTCCAGGAGCGCCTTGCCAAACTGGCCGGCGGCGTTGCCGTCGTCAAGGTTGGCGCAGGCACCGAGGTAGAGCTCAAAGAGAAGAAGCACAGGGTCGAGGACGCACTCAGTGCAACCAAGGCAGCCGTCGAGGAAGGCATTCTTCCCGGTGGTGGTGTCTCTCTTCTCATGTCAGCGAAGGCTCTCGACAACGTCAAGCTGTCAGGAGACGAGGCCACCGGCATCGCCATTCTGAAGCGCGCCCTTGAAGAGCCCATGCGCTGCATCGCTGCCAACAGCGGCAGAGAGGCCTCAGTCATCGTCAACCGCGTGAAGGAGAGCCCCCAGGGCATCGGCTACGATGCGATGAACGACGAGCTCGACATCAACATGGTTGAGAAGGGAATCGTTGACCCGCTCAAGGTTACCCGTTCCGCACTTCAGAACGCCGCGAGCATCGCGAACATGATTCTCACGACCGAATGCCTCGTCACAGACATTCCCGAGAAGGACAAGGGCATGGCCATGCCCCCCGGTGGCTATCCCGAGTACTAGTACCCGCCATACTCAGTAACATACGAAGAAGGGGCCGCAGAAATGCGGCCCCTTCTCGCATTCAGAAGCAGTATGCTTCTACATTCTCAGAAGGTCTACACTAAGACTCTCTTCCACCGGCCCCACAGCCGCGAGGCTCAGCTTATCAACCGATAGCAATTCTCGTGCCACGGAGGCGATGTCGTCCACAGTGACCGCATCGATGCGGCTCGCCACCTCTTCAGGCGCCAGAATCTCTCCATTCAACAACTGCTGAACTCCATGCCACAGAGACGTATTCTGCGTATCTTCTAACCGCAACTCGAGTCTTCCCTTCATCAACTCTTTCGCTCTGGAAAGTTCTGCATCGGGCACAGGCTCCCGCATTCGGGACAGCTCCTCAACCACCGCACGCACGCACTCTCCCGTCTTCGCAGTGTCCACTCCTGCATACACCACCAGGGCTCCTACGTTCTTGTAGTGCTCCGTATAGGAGTGAATGTCGTAGGCAAGCCCGCGCTTCTCCCGTATCTCAGTGAACAACCGGCTGCTCATCCCACCTCCGAGAACTACGTTGAGCAGGTCAACGGCGAACCGCCTCTCGTCCGTCCTGGATACTCCGTGAAACGCCACGCAAACATGCTCCTGTTCTCCATCACGTCGGTCAATCCCCAGGCGTGCTTCTTTCTGAATGTCATCACTCTTGTAGCGAACACCCGCATCCCCCGGGTCGAAGCTGTCGCTGCGGGCGCGTAACTCATCACACACAGCACCATGGTCCACATTCCCCGCGATGCACACCACCATCTCGCCAGTCCTGTAGTGCCGGGTCATGTAGGACAACATGTCGTCTCTCGATATCCCGGACACCGATTCCTTCGTGCCAGCGATGTCGATTCCCAGAGGTTGCTCCGGCCACAACAGGCTATCGATGAGCATGACGGCCCTCTGCTGAGGGATGTCGAGGCTCATGTTTATCTCTTCGATAATTACCTGCCGCTCCTTTTCAATCTCCCTGCTATCGAAGAGCGAATCGGAGGTCATGTCGAACAGGACGTCGATGGCCGTGGACATGTGCGCGCGCGTCACTTTTGCCCAGTAGATGGTTTCCTCTCTACTTGTGCTCGCGTTCAGCATCCCCCCGATGCCCTCAATCTCCGCGCTGATATCCATAGATGTCGGACGTTTGGCAGTCCCCTTGAACAGGAGATGCTCAATGAAATGTGAGATGCCCGCCTCATTATCGCGTTCGAAACACGAACCAGTACCAACCATGAAGGCCACTCCCACAGACCGGGATTGCGGCATCGGGCTTGTCACTACGGTCAATCCATTATCAAGTACAGTCACATTGTGCATAGGCTCACATTCTACGGTTGCCCGTATGGCCCGTCAAAGGGACATCCAGACACCGCACAGCCCGCGGACCCTGCTCGCACTATCAACCCGGTACCCGGGATGGCTCGTTTCGCAGCTATGCACTACAGTTGACGCTCACACGTGCTGCCGCTAGACTGTTTCCACTTACCAGATACATGGAGGCGGGCATTGACGAAACTCCCTGCAGGCGAGATGCAACGAAAGACCAAGATCATCTGCACCATAGGGCCCGCGAGTGAGAGTTACTCCACCATCGAGAAGCTCGCTAGGGCAGGAATGAACGTCGCCCGTCTCAATTTCTCTCACGGCACAGAGGAAGAACATGCCGAGCGCATCGAACGGGTACACCGTGCTTCCGCTACACTTGGTATTCCTCTCGCCGTCCTCCAGGACCTCCCCGGTCCAAAAATACGCACCGGAAAACTCCTCGAAGAGAAGGTCTGGCTCAAAGACGGTGAGGAGATAATCCTGACGAGCGATACCATTCTCGGCGATGAGCACCGCGTGTCGGTCTCCTTGAAGACACTCCCCTCAGATGTGCATCCGGGCGATTCCATCTTCATCTATGACGGCACCATCAGGTTGGATGTGATTGAGACGACGTCAACCGACATCCGCTGCACTATCGTGGCAGGCGGATTCCTGACGCAGATGAAGGGCATCAATGTTCCCGGTGTGAAACTCAGCACCGAAGCAGTGACCGATAACGACCTGCGCCATCTCGCCTTTGGGCTGCAACACGGTGTGGACTACGTTGCGCTCTCCTTCATCACCAACGCAGCAGACATCCTCAGGGCGAAGGCCTTTATCCAGGAGCACAACGCGGATGTGCCGGTAGTTGCGAAGATAGAGCGCCTTCAGGCACTGAACAATATCGACGAGATTATAGCGGCTGCCGATGCGGTGATGGTTGCCAGGGGAGACCTTGGCGTTGAAGTACCTCTCAGGCGCGTGCCCATAGAGCAGAAGCGAATCGTTGCGAAGTGCAACGCGGTTGGCAAGCCCGTCATCGTGGCCACGCAGATGCTCGAGTCCATGGTCTCTTCTCCGCGCCCGACCAGGGCTGAGGCAAGTGACGTCGCGAACGCCATTCTTGACGGCGCCGACGCAATCATGCTCTCTGAAGAAACGGCGGCCGGGAGTTACCCGGTGCAGGCTACCGAAATGATGGCAAGCATCGCGTCCGAAGCCGCGGCGGCGCTCCCCTATCGGCATATGCTCTCGGAAAGGATCGGGACCGTTGTGCCGCAACCTGATGACGCCATCAGCTACGCTGCCTGCAACATCGCAGAACAGGTGAATGCTGCGGCGATACTGGCGTTCACCGCGTCGGGGAGCACGGCGATGCGCGTGTCGAAGTACCGGCCTCACTGCCCCGTTGTCGCCATAACACCGAACGACCACGTCCTGCGACGCCTCTGCCTCTTCTGGGGGCTCACTCCGTACCTCGTCGATGAGTACGAGACTGTTGAGGACATCTTCGAACAAGGCTCCCGGATTGTCAGCGCGATTGGACTTGCCAGATCAGGTGACAACGTGATTATCACCGCGGGAGTACCGTCCGGCATCTCCGGTAACACGAACATGCTGAAGGTCCAGCACATCCCCTGAACGCCACGCTTCAGGTGGAAGGCTGCCAACCCGCCGGGCTTGCGCAGCCAGCTGTATCTGCAAGAACTTCAGTAGTTTGAACTTTTCACTGACGTGACCTTCCCTGTGACCGTATAGACAGTGCGTTCGCAGATGTTGGTCACGCGGTCGGCGCATCTCTCAAGATTATGCGCAACCCAGATGAGCCTGGTAGCACGCGTTATGGTCTTCGGGTCTTCAATCATGAACATCAGCAGTTCGCGATTCACCTGGTCGTACAGGGCATCAACGATGTCGTCCTCATCGCAGATGGCGACCGCTGTTTCCGCATCCCTGTTGACGAAGGCATCCAGACTGCGACGAAGCATGTCTCGAGACTTGTCAGCCATCCGCGGGATATCGATCAGAGGCTTGAGCGGAGGCTCGTCACCGATCATGATGGCAATCTTGGCAATACCCTCGGCGTGGTCCCCTATTCGCTCAAGGTTGTCGACGATGCGGACAATCGAGATGATGAGACGCAGGTCTCCCGCAACCGGCTGTTGGGTCACGATGAGTTGCACGCATCGTTCTTCAATCTCCTCCGACTTCGCATCTATCACGCTGTCTTCAACAACAATCCTGCGTGCGAGGTCGAGATCGCGGTCCTTCAGTGCCGTCACCGAGCGGGCTATGGCCTTCTCAACCATGCTCCCCAGCACAAGTAGTTCATCCTGCAATTCGCGCAGATGCTGATAATAGCTCTCTCGTGGCATCGTACCCCCTCTAACCGAATCTACCGGTAATATAGTCCTCAGTTCTCTTGTCCACAGGTCGGCTGAACAGTTCGTTCGTCTCTCCATATTCGACAAGCTCACCCATAAGGAAGAAGCCCGTCCACTCGGAGGCACGTGCGGCCTGCTGCATGTTGTGCGTCACAATGACGATGGTGTATTCCTTCTTCAGTTCCTGCATCAATTCTTCAATCTTCAACGTCGAAAGAGGATCGAGAGCTGAACAGGGTTCGTCCATCAGAATCACTTCAGGCTCCACGGCCAGTGCCCGTGCGATGCAGAGTCGTTGCTGCTGGCCACCGGACAGCGCCTGGCCCGATTTGGCGAGCTGGTCCTTGACCTCATCCCACAGTCCGGCGGCCCTCAGACTCCGTTCAGCGATGTAGTCAAGACGTTCCTTGTTTGCCTCACCAAGGACACGGGGACCGAAGACCACGTTTTCATAAATGGTCTTTGGAAACGGATTGGGTTGCTGAAACACCATCCCCACCCGCTTTCGCAACTCAACGACATCCACACCGTCGCTATAGAGGTTTACTCCGTCCAGGAGCACCTCTCCTTCCAGCTTCGCGCCAAGTATCGTGTCGTTCATCCGATTAAGCGACCGAAGATACGTCGACTTGCCGCAACCCGAAGGACCTATAAGAGCCGTGATATGGTGTTCGCGTATGTCGAGTGTCACCTTTCTCAGGGCCTGAACACTTCCGTAGAAGAAATCCACGTTCCTTGTCGTAATCTTTGGATCCATTAGCTGGCTCCCATCATTCTATTCTGGAGGCGAGTCGATATCCAGTTTGTGAACAGATTCGTCAGGAGAATCAGCACGACAAGCACTGTGCCTGTAGCGAGTGCCTTCTCAAGCGCATTCGTTTCCATCGCAAGGTAGAACACGTGAACCGCGAGAGTGCGGCCGGAGGACATCAAACCATCTGGCATGTGCGAACTGCCACCCATAGTCACGAACAGCGGCGCAGACTCCGATACCGTGCGACCGATGCAAAGGATGATTCCCGTGATGATGCCCGGCATGGCAGACGGAATCACGACTCTGGTCACCATCTGCCACTTGGTGGCACCAAGAGCAAGTGCCGCTTCGCGTTGTGCGCGGGGCACGGACCGCATGGCCTCCTCAGCGGTGCGCGTAAGATACGGCATGAGTAAGCAGACCAGCGTCAGTGCGCCGGACAGTATCGAGAAGCCAAAACTCAAGACCGTGACGAACACGGCATACCCGAACAGCCCAAAAACTATTGAAGGTACGCCCGCAAGGAGTTCCACACTGTAACGAATGAATCCGATAACCCTGTTCTCCGGCGCATACTCAGCCAGATAGACAGCAGCACCAAGTCCCAGGGGCGTCAACAGCAGCATGGTAACCACGATTATCCAGAGCGTCGAAACAATACAGGAAGATATGCCACCCTCCCCTCCCAGACCACCCCTCGGTGGCGTGAAAAGAAATCCGAGATTGATCTCCGGAAGTCCTCTGACGACGACGTACCCGATAATGACGAGCAGCACCAGGACGGCGATGCCGCCGGAGGCCCATATCAGGCTGAAGGCAATCCGCTGCGCAACGCGAGATGACAGTCTCATCAGGACGCCCTCCGCTTATAGGCGAGCAGGCTCGCGCTGTTGATAATCATGACCATCACGAATAGCACCAGTCCCGTGACATAGAGCACGCTCTGGTGTATGCCAGTCGCTGCCGCAATCTCGACGGCGATATTTCCCGTCAGCGTGCGCGCAGGGCTGAGTAACCCAGCAGGAAAGATGGGGGCGTTGCCGATGACCATCACCATTGCCATGGTCTCCCCTATTGCCCTTCCCGTACCAAGGATTGTGCCCGCCATTATGCCGCGCTTGGCTGCAGGCACCATGACTCGCCAGATAGTCTGCCAGTGAGTGGCCCCCAGGGCCAGGGCTCCCTCCTTGTAGGTTCGCGGCAGAGCCCGGATGCTGTCCTCACTGATACTGGTAATCGTCGGAAGCACCATAACCGCCAGCACGATCGATGCCGCAAGCACCGACGAACCCGAGCCACTGCCTCCTATATCAGCAATGAGAGGTGCCAGAGCCACCATACCAACCAGGCCGAAGACCACAGACGGGATGCCCACGAGCAATTCGATGGCGGGGCGCACAATCGCGCGTACCCGAGGTGGTGCAACCTCTGCAAGCAGAACTGCGGCTCCAAGAGAGAGGGGCAGTGCCAGCGCAAGAGAGATAGTGGTCACCACAACTGAACCCACCACCATGGTAAGAATCCCGTACTCATCGTACCGTGGGTACCAGTCGCTACCAAAGAGAATCCTGATTAATCCCACTTCGCGCAGAGCCGGTAGACTCTCGCGCATGATGAAACCCGCTATCAAGACCAGAATGACGAAAGACGTCATTCCGAAGGCGAACACCACCCTGCTGGAATAACGGTCGATTGTATAGCGTGACATCTGCGTACTCCCGTGCATCTTGAATCACCGCTCGGGTGGGGTGGACAACCCACCCCACCCGAGCCTTTATCCTCCATACGAGCCGGACTAGTTGACCTTGATGTAGCCCTCAGCTGCTGCGATATCCTGTCCCGCAGTTCCGAGTACAAAATCGATGAACGCTTTCGCCGTCCCTTCAGCTTCACCATTCGTGATGTAGTTAAGATAGCGCATCACCGGATAGCTTCCGTTCACTACATTCTCCTCGTTACACACGACACCGTCAACCGTGATGGGTTTGACGGAAGCATCAACATACCCCAGGGAGATATAGCCAATCGCGTTCTCCGTAGAAGCAACCTTCTCCTTCACCGCTCCGTTCGAAGGCAGGAATTCCGCCTTCGCAGCTATCCTGGCACCGCTCATTACTAGCTCTTCGAAGACATCCCGTGTTCCAGACCCTTCCTCGCGATTGATAACCGTCCACTCATCATTTGAACCCGCCGCAAAGACATCGGCCACGTCAGCCAGCGACAGATTTTCCACGTTGCTGCTGGGATGAACCACTATGGCCACACCATCAGCCGCTACATGATAGACGATTAGCTCGGGTGAAGCAGCCTTTTCGTCAGATTTCATCTCGCGAGATGCCGCACCGATATCCAGGGTTCCGTCAGCCGCGCCCTTCACTCCTGCACTCGAGCCGCCACCCTGAACCGAAATGTCTATCTCGGAATTGTCTACCACGAAAGCTTCGGCCCACGCCTCAGACAACGGCTGAACAGTTGATGAGCCACCAATTGTCAGCGTACCACCACCACCAGAACATCCCGTCAGAAGCATCGCGCTGAGAGTCACAACACTTACCATCGCCAGTACAACCTTATGTATCCCCTTCATGTAATCTCCTTTCTACTTTGTTCCTATTGTCATCATGTCTTCTTGACATGCTTTCCGTTCGTTTCGGGAAGGCGTTTCGATATCTGTGTTGGAGTGCCATGGTGAATCAACGGGGGAGTGGCCAGTAGCATTGCCGACAACCCAGTTCAGTACAGCCTCAGCGGTTGCCCGGTTGGAAGCAAATGGCACGCCGTGGATATCACATACCCGGTGAAGCGTCGCAATCATGACGTCACCTTCAAGTTGCATCGATGCTTCGCGGAGTACGAGAACAGCACTTACAGAGCCAGAGATGACGAGGGCAGCAAGTTCGCATGCCCCACCTCTCGCACGCGACTCAACCCGTGCCACGTCCAATCCAAGACGCGAATGCAGGATGTTCGCCGTATCTCGAGTGGCAACGAAGCGCACGGAGTCAAGCCTGCTTCTCCATGCGCGCAGAAGCGTTATGAGGTCGCTCTTGCTCTGGTCGTCAGCAAGCACCGCCACCAGATACTCCCCAACACTTCCAACAGGCTCTAACTCATGTGCAGCTTTTCTTGACACAAATGCAGTGTATGCATTGGCGTTTAAGCCTCGATTAACAGATTGTTAAGAAATAGTAAAAAGTGGCAAGAAGTAAGGCATCACTCGCAGGCAACGACCGTATCACGAGGAATGGAGAAGAAGAACGTTGAACCTTTCCCTTCTTCACTCTCGGCCCAGATAGTCCCCCCATGCGCCCGGACCACATGTCGCGCGATGGACAATCCAAGTCCGGTTCCTTTGCTGCTGCGCGATTTGTCGGCCTTATAGAAGCGCTCGAAGATGCGTGCCAGGTCTTCGCGAGGTATTCCGATTCCCGTGTCAGTGACGGACACCACCACGTCCGCGGCGGTGACCCTGGCATCCACGAATATCTGACCGCCGGATTGAGTGAACTTGATGGCATTGTGCAGCAGACTCACGAGAACCTGCTCTATGCGGTACTCATCAGCGAGAACAGTGGGCAGGTCATCAGGCACTGACGCATTCATGTGTACGCCGGCCCGTACTGCCTGCGGTTCGAGCCGTTCGAGAGCGCGCATCACAGGAACCTGCATGTCGATACTGTTGAACGCCATCCTCGCCCGCCCCGTCTCAATCATCGACAGTTCACCAAGCTCGTCCACCATCTGCGCAAGACGGTCGACTTCCACTTCGATGCGCCCCGTGTAGTCAGTGAGCACCACGGGGTCGTCAATCCCGCCATCGCCAAGAGTCTCCGCCAGCAGTTTCAACGACGTCAGAGGAGTTCTCAACTCGTGCGACACATTCGCTACGAAGTCACTCCGAACCTTCTCCAGTCTCCTTAGTTCAGTCAGATCCTGCATCACCACAAGGCACCCTTTGTCAGGGACAACCGGCGAAACCGTAACGTCCAGTATGCGACGACCGGGTTCAGTTTCAACCAGTCCCCTCTGTACGACACCTGTTGAGAAGCAAGAACGCACCATCTCATCTATCTCATGGTCGTGCACCACTTCGATGAAGGAGCGACCGATGCATTCCACCAGTCGCATACCAAGGCGGTCAAGCTGGCTCTCATTGACGAAAGCAACCTTCTTCTTGGCATCCATTACCACCACACCGTCAGCCATGCTGGAAAGAACCGCCACCGTTCGTTCGCGCTCGCGGCTCGCATGATGGATTGTGACGCTCGCCTCACGAGCCACCGCCTCAATAACCGCAACAAGGTGATGGAACTCCCGAGGCAGATGGGCAGAAATCCTGGGATGTGCATTCTTGTAGAGGTCAGGGAGTTCGGACGCAATACGGTTGGCGTGGCGGGCAGTCCTGCGCCGCTCGAGTATCACCGCACAGCAGGCGCCGACCATAAGCGCCACACAAACCAGCGCGACGGTTGTGCCTTGACCGGCAATTGCCTCCGGCGCTGGAAATGGAACACTCGTGTGATACCCCGCACACATGCACGCCTCAATTGTGCCAGAGTGCAAAGTAATGCTCATACGCTCTATTACGGTTGGCGCCAGTCTCAGGCTTCCAGCTTGTAGCCAACTCCTCTCACAGTCAGCAGGCGCACCGGATTGCTGGAGTCTGCTTCAATCTTCTGCCGCAGCCATCGCACGTGCACGTCCACTGTGCGCGTATCGATATCCTGTTCGTATCCCCATACTCTCTCAAGAATATACTCCCGGCTGAACACACGTCGCTTGTTTTTCGCAAGAAAGACAAGAAGGTCGAATTCCTTGGGACTCAAGCCAACTATCGCGTCATTCAGCGTGACCACATGCCGATCAAGGTCGATAGCAAGGTCCCCCAACTGGATGACCCCCTGACTTGCTGCTATGGAATCAGAGGGCTGTGGTGTCTGGATTTCACTTCGGCGCAGCATGGCTTTCACACGGGCAAGCAATTCTCGCAGGCTGAAGGGTTTGGTTACGTAGTCATCAGCGCCGACTTCAAGGCCAACGACTTTGTCTATTTCATCAGTCCTGGCAGTGAGCATCAGTATGGGCACACTCATCTCTTTCCGCAGGATACGACACACTTCAAGACCATCGAGGCGCGGCAGCATAACATCCAACACGATGAGTTCGGGTTGGCCGTCACGCGCCACAGCAATGGCATCCTGCCCGTCTGAGGCTGTGAGTACCTCGTACCCTTCCCTCGTCAGGTTGTAGCGCAACAGATCGAGGAGGTTTGCATCATCCTCAACCACGAGCACTGTCTTGCCCATCAATACCTGACCTCCGCAACGCTTTGATTTAGTATAACCCACCCAAGAATCACTCGCAGCATCCACTTGATGACTCGAATCTTGTCGGGTGGCGTGGATTGGGATAGGATACGTCGAGCGACAGGCAAGGAGGACACATGGACAAGAAGAAGAAGGGTATTCTTGATTTCAGGCGTATGAAGGCGGAGGGGGAGAAGCTTACATGGCTCACCGCGTATGACTATCCAACAGCCACTTTCGAGGAGGCTGCTGACATCGACATGATTCTGGTCGGAGACTCCATGGGCAACTGTGTCTATGGCTACCAGTCCGGCACGTTGCCCGTGACTATGGACATGTGCATCGTCCACTGCCAGGCCATACGAAGAGGCGCACCCAACACGCACATCATGGGTGACATGCCGTTCGGCTCCTACCAGACCACTCCCGAGGACGCCGTGAGAAACGCTGTTCGCTTCTACAAAGAAGCAGAGGTTGACTCAATCAAGCTGGAAGGTGGCAGGCGCATAGTTCCGATGATTAAGGCCATCGTCGACGCGGGCATGGTTCTGTGCGGCCACATCGGACTGACGCCGCAGAGCACGGGCCAGTTCGGCGGCTACAAAGCGCAGGGCAGGACTGCCGAGGCTGCGCTCGAGGTAATTAAAGATGCTCGTGCCGTCCGCGACGCGGGAGCCGCGATGTTGCTTCTCGAAGCAGTCACACCCGAAGTCGGCGCTTTCATCGCCAAAGACCTCGACATCCCCGTCTATAGCATCGGTGCAGGCATCGATTGCGATGGGCAATTGCTCATCGTCAGCGACGTCCTTGGCATCTGGGAAGCATTCAAGCCCAAGTTCGTCAAACGGTACGCCGAGATTGCAGACCTATCGGTCAAAGCTCTCACCGAGTACGTCAGTGATGTGCGTGCAGGCAGGTTCCCCGAGGACATTCACTGCTACAAGATGATCGAAGGTGAGGCAGAGAAGCTGGAGAAGCTGGCTCGGGAACTCTAGAATTCTGAAGCGGGAGATAGGAGAGACGCCTCATGCCGACGCTGAAAGAGCCCTGGAAATCCGACAGTTGGTTTGTCAGCCCGTGGAACTTCGCCGATGAAGTAACCGCTGGTTTCACGCCTCCCCCCAGATTGCGCATCCATGATGTGACGCTGCGCGATGGTGAGCAGCAGGCAGGCATCGTCTTCACAAAGTATGAGAAAGTCCGAATCGCCGAGAAACTCGCCGAGGCGGGTATTCACCGTATCGAGGCGGGGACGCCTGCGGTCTCGCCAAACGACGAGGCTGCCATCAAGGAGATCGTGAAGCGGAAGCTGGGACCGGAGATATTCGTGCTCAGCCGTTGCATGATTGATGACGTGAAGAGGGCCGTCGATTGCGGTGTTGATGGTGTCACAATCGAGATTCCATCCTCCGAGCATCTCGTCGAGCACTCCTACAAATGGTCCATGGAGAAGGCAATCGACCTCTCTATTAAGGCAACACGGTTTGCGCACGAGCAGGGACTATACGTCTCGTTCTTCCCTGTGGATGCCACCAGGTCGAATATTGACTGGTTCCTTCGGCTCATCGAGCGGGTGGCTGCCGACGGGCATATGGATGCACTTGGACTTGTTGACACGTTCGGAGTCCTGTCTCCTCACGGCGCATCCTACTACACACGCACCATCCGCAAACGTATCAGCAAGCCGCTGGAAGTGCACTTCCACAACAACTTTGGCATGGCCGTAGCGAACACCATCATGGCCGTCCTTGAGGGCGGCGAGGTTATTCACTCCACCATCACCGGCATAGGCGAGGGCGGTGGCAACTGCCCGATGATTGAGGCAGTAATGGCCCTACGTATCCTGTACGGCGTCGACGCCGGTATCAAGTACGAGATGCTGACGGAGTTGGCTGGCCTTATCAATGAGCTGGCCGGCACGGGACCCAACCTGCCCTTCGTCGGAGAGAACACCTATGATGTCGAATCGGGAATGGTCGTGAGCTGGCACCGCAATAGCCGTGCCACGTACCCCACCGAGACAGTCCCGATAGACCCCGCACTTGTGGGGCACCGTGGACCCCGTTACGTCATGGGAAAGAAGAGCGGCATCGACTCGGTGGGCATCTGGGCTGAGAAGCTCGGCTTCGTGCTGGATAAGGACCAGGGGAACGAGGTACTCCGCAGGGTCAAGCTGCAATCACACGACTTGAAACGCGAACTCACCGAGGCCGAATTCGTTGAGATAGCCGACGCGGTGAAGGCAGGAGAGTAGTCATGCTGAAGATTGACAGGGTACTCCTCGGCAGGCCCCTACGTGTGGACGAGCCTGTTGAAGAACTCGGCATCAGCTCTTACGACCGGCTGCGCCAAGCAGTCAATGCCGGCGACACCGACACGGCCCTTGAGCTTATTGATTACATTCAAGTCGAGGGCAAAGGGCTGCACGACGTCTATTGCGACTGGGTGTACGCCCTTCTCACGTGGATCGCTGACAAATGTGGAGAAGAGTCTCTTCCTGAAGCGCTCGCGTTCTCCAAGGAGAAGATAAATGCGGTGTTCCTTGACCAGCTCAAGGGACTGAAAACGAAGAAACAGGTTGTCCAGTGGTACACCGAACAGATGCGGGCGCACCGCTCCGGACCCGGCGAAAGTGGCACGCTCACGGTTCGTGAGGAAGAAGACCGATTCGTCATCTCCTGTGACCCTTGCGGAGCAGGTGGGCGCATGCGGCTCGGTGGAGAACTGGATGGGAGCCCCCCGCGTACCGAGGCACCCTACTGCCTTGGCACCACAAAGAAGGCCTACCCATGGTCATGGGGCAAGAAGAACGTATCCTACTACTGTCTCCATTGCTCAATATGGCACGAAGTCATAATGATGCAGACTACAGGCGTGCCTACACGCCTGGTGGCAGACTATGACCCTGACAATCCCCACGCTCCCTGCACTATGTATTTCTACAAGGATCCTGCAAAGATACCCGCGGAGTACTACACGCGTATCGGTCTCACCAAGCCACTCTCTGATGGTAGTGTCACCAAAGATTGATACGTGCGTTCAACAGTACTCACTGGATGCGCGGCCACGAGAGTCGCGCATCAGTACGAACAGGGGGAATTGATGACACGCAGCCTTATAACCGGCGGTTTCGGCTTTCTTGGTAGATGCCTTGCCCTTCAGCTCCTGAAGGAAGGCCACGAAGTCACACTGTTCGACATCGTGTCAGACGACTCCTTCCTCCAACGCGCAGGAGGCGGCCTCAAGTCGGTCCGAGGAACGCTCTCCGATTGGTCACAGGTGATGGGCGTTGTGCACGACGTGAGGCCAGACTCCTTGTTCCACTCGGGCGCAGCACTTCCCCCGGCGAGTGAGATATCGCCGCAGACGGCCTTTCAGGCGAACGTTGTGGGCACATTCAACGTACTGGAGGCCGCACGGCTATGCGAAACCGGGATGGTTGTCTACGCAAGCACCATGACATCCTTTGGACCGGATACCCCACCACTGGTACCGAACGACTTCGCACAGCATCCACTCAGCATGTACGGGACAACCAAGGTCTGTTGTGAGCGATTGGGTGAATACTACTACCGTCACTACAACCTGGACTTTCGGACTGTCCGCCTCCCCGCAGTCTTTGGAGTCGGTCGCGCAGCAGCGGCTGGGTGGACGGCCTATACGTCGGTTGCGATAGAGGAAGCAGCACGTGGCAGACCATACGTCATCCGCGCAAGCGAGGAGACTACAACCGATATCCTGTACGTGGAGGACGCCGCGCGCGCCATGATTGACCTCGCTTCCGCCGAGCCTTCCAGATTGACTGCGCGCTGCTACAATCTCCACGGCCATCTCGTCACTGCGCGAGAACTCGTGGATGCCATCAAGAAAGTAATTCCTGAAGCGGTGCTCTCATTTGCTCCGGACGCCGCTATTGTTGATGGAATCAAGACGATGCCACGGCAGCTTGATGACAGCCTCGCGCGCAAGGATTGGGGCTGGCAGCCCGGCCACGACCTTCACGAAGCAATCGCGGATTTTGTTGCAGCGGTACGAGGCAGATGACCTTCGTTTCGCGCGACCCCGCAACATATTGCTAATCTTTGGACTTTCCAGCACTACAACGCCAGGAGGAAAGCCCAATGCTGCTACGCGACATCAACAAGGTCCCGGCCCATCCCTACGGACAGGGAGCACAGAAACGCATCGTCTTTGGAGAGTCCGAGGGTGCTCCGACTTTTGCGATGCGAGTGTTCGACGTACCGCCAGGCGGCGCCAGTTCACATCACTCGCACGACTTCGAACATGAGGTTCTAGTCCTGGAAGGTGAGGGCATCGTCAAGAGCGATGAAGGGGACCGCCCCTTTCACAAGGGAACGGCCATTTTCATACCGCCAAATGAAGCTCACCAACTCGTGAACACCGGTCCCGACATGCTCAGATTTGTCTGTATGGTCCCGCTGCATGGAGAAGATGGATTCCCCTCTGCTGACACTGACGCTGAGTAGTACCCGTTGGACGGCACGACCACACGCCTGCCCAATACAGTGGAAGGCTTCCATTCAACTGCGGGTCGCTTTCGCACGCCTGTCCCGTAGTGTACGATACGGCGAATGGCCCCGTTGGCAGTCCGCGTGGAACGGAATGGTCGTCACCTTGCCTGTCCTCGCATGCAATGAGGGCCCCTGGAGGGAAGACTATGCTGATACGACATGTCGACGACATCGAGCCGATTGCATTCGGTAATGGCGCTCAGAAAAGAGTCGTCATAGGGCCAAAACAGGGAGCACCCGCGTTCGTGATGCGCGTCATTGACCTGGCACCCGGTACAACAAGTCCACAGCACAGTCACGACTGGGAACATGAGGGCTTGATTCTATCGGGAAGCGGAACGGTCATCGGCGTAGACGGACCAAGGGACATGAAGACGGGAGACGCCTTCTTCATAGCAGCGAACGAGGAGCACTATATGTCCAACGATGGCCCTGAGCCTCTCCGCTTCGCGTGCATCGTTCCGACACGGGGCGAAGACACTCCCTAGCGGTCGCATCACCGCTTACAGCGCCCTGCATCCCGCCACTGGCGAGGGGCACAAGACCGGCTAGCGTCCCACGGGATTGGTGAGCGAGCACGGCAATCCTACCGCACACTTCCCGCAGACATCAGTGAGCGGAAGGTCCGCAAAATAGGCGTCCGCTTGAACCAAGTGCTCGTAGCACAATTTCCGGTCAAACGGCCCGTCCATCTTGAGTGCACCCACTGGGCAGCGCTGCACACACAAACCACAGGTGCCATTGTGATGGTAGAGACACCTTTCGCTGTCAGGCGAAGCTGCAACTCCGGGGTCCACGTCGATGATCAGGCTGCCGAATCTGCCCGCGCAGCCCGCATCAGTTATCACGAGCGAGTTCAGACCGAAGCTCCCCGTACCAGTCATACAGGCGATGCTCTTGTGTGACCAGCGCGCCTTCAGTTGAGCCTTATCAAACTCGTAGGTTGGCGCTTCAGAGACCGCTCGAATTCCTTGTTCAGCGAGGACCTTGATGAGACTCTTCCCAATCTCGCTGAGCACTCGATTGGTCTCCACGTACGCTACTGCCCATTCACGGGCTACAAGCGAAGAACGCGCATTTGCGCCAACGATGTCTTCTGAGAAAGGCAGGAAGTATGATACGAGGCCACGCGCTCCGGGCAACAATTCCCACGGAGTGAGATGCTCCGGCACATTCTCTTGTAGACGAGTGAACTTCTCATGGTCTGCGGAACAGAACCCAATGATAGGGCTCCGATACCGGGTCTCCCCGCCGGGGTGCGCCGTAAACTCGCGCACTATCCCGCAAACCAACTCTCTCAGATCCGCCTGTTTCATCGCGCTACTACCATCAGGTACGTACAAGTAGTCTACCACCCAGCACCACATCGTGATATGCTCAACAGGCACAGTGCCGGTTCGGCCACTGCCACAGCGATACATGTCCTTCTGCCCCGCATTATGACAGTTGAACGCCACTTTCTTGGATGGGATGAGCCTGTTGTCAGCAAGATACGCAGGTTTCTCATTGGCGACGGAACGCCGGACCCCGATGCACTCGCAGGACTACTGCTGCTGGTTCCAACGCAACAATCCGGTCGACGACTGAGACAGTCACTTGCGTCGCACAGTGCTGCGCACGGGGTGCATCTCGGATATCTCCGCCCTCGGCTTCCGATTGACCTCGTCCGCGTCTCAGCAACAGACCTGCAGGTTGCCTCATCTCTGGAAAGCATGGCCCTGTGGGCGCGCCTCCTGCTCGATGTCGACTACTCTCATCTCACCTCGCTGTTTCCCGCGCGGGAACAAAACCGCACCTTCTCCTGGGCGCTGGCAACAGGCAAGCTGTTGCAGAACCTGCGATACCAGCTTGCCGCTGCGGGACTCACCATCAGAAAGGTTACCTCTACTTTCTCAGACGTTCTGGAGGAACCGGACAGGTGGGCCGAAATGGCATCGCTGGAGGAGTCCTATCTCGCCCTGGTAGCACGCGTCGGGCGTGTCGATGCGGGCGAGTCTCGAATTCAACAATCGCAATCTCCGACTGTTCCGGAGGGTACCACTCGCATCGTGCTTGCATGCACCCCGGACCCTGACCCAATCGCCCTCCACGGACTGGAGCACCTCGCACAGGACTATCCGGTGCAGGTGCTGATTCACGCGCCAGAGACTATGGCAGACAGGTTTGACGAATGGGGGCGCCCCCTCGCCGATAAGTGGCGTGACGCCTTCGTCGACATAGTAGACGCTGAGAGGAACCTCAGACTCGCAGGCACTCCTGCCGAACAGAGTCGTCTTGCCGTGTCCATACTGACCGAAGCTCACTACGGACCGCTCGATATCGGAATCGGCGTGCCGGACGCCGAGGTTGTTCCCTTTCTCTCTTCCGAGATGGCAGTAGCCGGATTGAAGACGTACGATCCTGATGGGAAGCCGATGGCCGCGCACCCATTATTTGGATTGCTTGAAAGCTACAGGCTACTCGTCGATGAAGGGAGCTACACGTCGCTCGCGGCATTTCTACGCCATCCTGATGTGCTGCACCATCTACACGCCGAAATGGGACTCACAGCCCTCCGCGTACTCACCGACCTCGACAAGTTTCAGAACTATCACCTGCCGTCAGACTTCCGTGATGTCTGTGCCCGCCTCCAGACCGAGAATGCAACTTCGGACCCCTCGTTCGCATCTCTCGCAGCCGTGGTAGAACGCGTCAGAACCGACATGCTTCCTGTACCTGGCGAGACTCCGTCCGCCGACATGCGCGCATTCCTGCAGAACGTATTCTCCCATCGCAGACTATCCTTTGAACAGTCCACTGATACTGAATTTACAGCAGTGGCACAGCAGGTTGTCGACCTGCTCTCCGAGTACGACGACAGTTGTGTTGAGTCGCTCCGTCTGGGCACTGCTGAGACTCGAAGGTTGTTCATCGAGCAGCTGAGGTCCGCACACTATGACGTCACAAGACCCGCTGCCGCCGTCGACCTTGAGGGATGGTTGGAACTGCACTGGAACGACGCGCCCTTCCTTCTTGTGACCGGCATGAATGAGGGCAAGGTGCCGGAAGGCATCACCGGAGATCCGTTTCTCCCCGACTCCCTGCGGCGGCAGCTTGGCCTCCGAGATGATGCCGACCGACTTGCTCGTGACACATATCTTATGCAGGCTTATGTCGAGTCACGACGTTCTTCCGGGCGCGTATGTTTCATAGCCGGCAAGACCGGCTCCGGCGGTGATCCACTGAAGCCATCACGGCTGCTCTTCAATTGTGATGATGGAAGCCTTCCAGAACGTGCTCGCATGCTCTTCGGCACTCCGGAGAGCCACACCGTCCACTACCCCGCCACCACCAGCTTCCTATTGCTTCCTACGCCTCCATCTGACCTCCCTGTTGAGCGCCACGACATACAATCTCTGCCCGTCACGGGCTTCAAGGACTATCTTTCGTGCCCGTTCAGGTTCTATTTGAGACGCGTTCTTCGCATGGAACCACTTGGCGACCGTAAGAAAGAGATGGATGCACTTGACTTCGGTTCGCTCATCCATGATGTACTGAGTCGGCTGGCTGCCGATAGTGACCTTCGCTCGTCGACGGATGCAAAGGCATTGACTCGATTCCTGCATGAGGAAGCCATCAGATGGACCAGGGCGAGATTCGGTACCTCCCTGCCGCTCAATCTGCAGATGCAGCTCGATGCTGCCAGAGAACGCCTTTCTGCGGCAGCACACGCCCAGGCCAGAGAGGCTGCCGACGGATGGGAAATTGTCCTGGTCGAATTCCCCGTTGAGTGCATCATGGGGGACCTGCGTCTGCACGGACGAATCGACAGGGTCGACCGCCAGAGACATACAGGGCAGAGTCGAGTTCTGGACTACAAGACGTCAGACAACGGGACCTCGCCTGACAAAGAACATCTAAAAGGCCTGAACGACAGCATGCGCGATTACACACAGGTACTTGTGGCAGGCAAGGAACGCCGATGGGTAGACCTGCAACTTCCTCTGTACTCACACATGCTCGCCACGCACAGTCCTGAGTTCGCCGACACTGTGCCTGGGTATTTCAACATACCCGGCAGAGTCGACGAAACAGGCGTGAAGCTCTGGGATGGCTTTACTCCAGAACTCCGGGAGTCTGCCATCACCTGTGCGCGCGGCGTGGCGATGGACCTCCGCGACCGCAGATTCTGGCCGCCGTCGCCGCGCGTGACATATGACGACTTTGAGAGCCTGTTCCACGTTGAGCCCGGGCTATGCATCGATGTTGACCCTTTTCAGGAATACATGAGGAGTCCGAGATGACACCCGCTCCGCTGCGCCATGAAGCAATCTCCGCATCCGCGGGTTCGGGCAAGACCTTCCAGCTTGCGCACCGCTATATACGGCTGATTGCGGCAGGAGTTGAGCCGGACGAGATTGCTGCACTGACCTTCTCCCGCAAAGCTGCTGGTGAGATATTCGACTCCATCGTGCAGTACTTATGCGAGGCGTGCGGCAGCACCGCCGCTGCAGCCGAGACAAGTCATCGAATCAGCACGGAGCCTGTATCTCCCGAAGCGTTCGTGCTGCTATTGAAGAAGTTGGTCAAGGGTTTACACCGTCTCCGCATCGGCACGTTGGATAGCTTCACAGTCGGCATCCTGCGCAGCTTCCCCTTCGAGCTGGGAATTCCTCCTGGCATCTCGCTCATGGAGTCGGGTGGCGCTGAAGCGACGCTCGTGCAGGAGAGAGTACTTGCTTCCATCTATCGAGCCGGTTGCGGGACAGCCGCGAGGCCAGACTCACTGCTGGAAGCCTTCGCACAGGCTTCATTTGGCCGCTCTGAGAAGAAGGTAGAAGACAATCTCAGCAATCTCATTTCCGGCTATCACACGTTCTACCGGCTGTTGCCCAGTGCCCGTTCCTGGGGCACGGAGAGTGTCATCTGGCCCAATGGTAATGCGTGGCTTGACGCGGCCGAGGGCGTGTCAGGGCTCACAGAAGGACTGGGGCGGCTCCTGGCTGACAACGGAGCCAACGACAAGGCGCTACGCAGATTCGGTGACTTCGCCGACGCCGCGCAGAGCTACACCGCCCGGTCGGCCTGGGCTGAGCCGATACGGTACCTTTTTCCCCGATTGCTTACGGCGGCAACGGACTTGCGCAAGGGCCACGCACGCATCATGACGGACAAGTCCACGACCGCTCTGGACGGCGAGGCTGCCGCGATAGTGCTCGCCCTGGTTGCACACATCGTACGTGTCGAATTGAAGAGCGCCATCCAGAGAACCGCCGGTGCATGGTCCCTGTTGGACCGCTACAACACAGTCTACGAGGAGACAGTCCGCGCATCTAGCACACTCACGTTTGAAGATGCGCAGTTCCTGCTATCAGGCGCGAATCGGTCAAGCGGCGGCGCCCGCCTCAGCAGACAGCCAGGAGGAGAAGGCAGACTCTATATCGACTATCGGCTTGATGCCCGCCTGAACCACTGGTTGTTGGACGAGTTCCAGGATACCAGCGACCTTCAGTGGGACGTACTCGGCAACCTTGCAACAGAAATTCTGCAGGATGATACTGGCCAACGCAGTTTCTTCTTCGTCGGCGACGTGAAGCAGGCCATCTATGGCTGGCGCGGTGGCAACCCCCGACTTTTCGGCATGCTCCTCGATAGTTACGGCGACGTGATTGAAACCAGAACGCTCGCGAGATCACAACGGTCATGCCCATCCATCATGGGCATGGTAAACGACGTCTTCGACAACCTCCCGGCCAACAAACTGCCTGACGGCGCCATCGCTCAATGGCAACGGTTCTGGGAACCACACAAATCAGCAGAAGCACCGGCGAAGAAGACCGGCGTGGCAATGCTTCTTGAACCTCCATGCGACCATGGAGAGTACAAGCCGGTGCAGGAGGACCGCTATCGTGTTGTCGCCGAACTCATCAAGGAAATGAGGCCACTTGACCGGGGCCTTTCAACCGCCATCCTGGTCAGATCGAACAAAGACGGCAAGGCCGTTGTGGACTATCTCCGATTGGCCTGTCCAGGCCTACCTGTCGTGCACGAGGGCAGAGCAGCTATCGAAGACAACCCCGTTGTGTCAGTCATGCTGGCTCTCGCCAGATACGCCGCTCATCCGGGTGATATCTTCGCGTGGCGTCACATCCAGATGAGTCCTCTTCGCATTGCACTTGAGAAACGGCGTGTCACTCGAGAGTCGCTCGCACCGCTACTGCTGCAGCGTATCCATGCAGATGGATTCAAGGGACTCGTAGAAGAATGGGGGGATGCACTCCAATCCATCACCCCACTGGACGCCTTCGGACTGGCACGATTGCGCCAACTTATCACGGCCTCGGGAGAATTTGATTCGTCATCGTCACGTGACTGTGATGAATTCCTGTCATTCATCGACAAGTATGAGCTCCACGAGGTCGCGGGAGACGGCGCCATACGGGTGATGACCATACACCAGTCGAAGGGATTGGGATTCGACATTGTCTTGCTGCCAGAACTGGATGACAAAGACATCACGAAGGCTCGCGATGTCTCCGCACTGCTCGGACGTAACGAAGATGCTCTACCCGAATGGTTGCTTACAACTCCTGCGCACGGCGTGGCAGAGGGAGACCCTGTCCTGGCAAACGTGCTCGCTGGAGCGAATGCTGCGGCTGCGTTTGAGTCTCTTTGCCTTCTTTACGTGGCTATGACCCGCGCGAAGCGCGCACTGTATGTCATCACTTCCTACCCTGGAAAGAGTGCGGCAGTATTCAACCAGTCTACCCTCTTGAAGCTGCAGCTCACAGGGGAAGAGAAGCCTACTGACGCCACGTTGCAGCACTTCAACGGAACACCCGTCTCTGTCCTTGCCTCGAAGGGCAACGACACCTGGTACACCGAACACGAACTCATGCGAGCGGCAGAAGCCTCGCCAGTCATGCCTGTACCTGCGGTCTCCTTCGCTGAACGTACTTCAAGCCGCGCACAACTCATCGCAATCAAACCATCAGACAATGACCTTTTCGAGTCACGCGCCTCTGCTCTGTTCTCTCCTGAACGTAGCAGGAGGCTTCACGTGGGCACTGCCGTCCATGAGCTACTGAGCAAAGTGAAATGGATTGCAGACACCAATATCGACGAGGTGACACAGCAATGGAAGGACGCCTGCGCGTTCGACAATGCCGTCGCGGAACAGGCCATTCAGCACTTCAAAAAGACAGTGCTGTTCGATGCTGTCAGAAATGTGTTCACTCGCCCACACGGGAATGTGTCGTTAAGAAACGAATGGCGATTCGATGTGGTTGTCGGGGACCGCTGGCTCACAGGGAGTTTCGACAGGGTGACAATTGTGCGGGATGAGACAGGTCGGCCGTTGTCCGCACGCATCTACGACTTCAAGACGGACGTTCTTGAATCCAGGGAGGAAATGGCGTCTCTTGCCGGCCACTACAGCCGCCAATTGCGCCTCTACAGGGATGCCCTTTCGGACATACTCAGTCTCGCACCCTCAAAGGTCGACATGGTCCTCGTCTTCACGGACGGGGGAGTCGTGCACGAACTCAGGACCTAGGGCAGTCCCGGGGTCAAACGGTACGCGCCCTCACTTTGTTCTTGCTTGAACTGGCTGCTATACTGGCCGCACCCTGTGACTTGCCGGCCCTCCGGCAGGAGTCAATGCAGCGTAACTGCATCAGTCTCCACCGTAATCTGCCGACACACCCCTTTTGAGACTGCAGTGATAAATCGCCCACGCGTGTTTTACGGCTGGACAATAGTCGCCGCCGCCCTCATCATGATGGCGGTCGGCTATGCGCTTCGCAACACATTCTCAGTTTTCTACCCCGTCCTCGTCGATGAATTCGGCTGGGAGCGCGGCAATACTGCGTTGATGTTCTCTATCAACATCATCGTCTACGGGGTGGCAGCACCGTTTGTGGGAAGCCTCGTCGACCGGTTCAATCCGAGGATTGTCTTCTCCATCGGCGCGTGCGTCATGGGGAGTGCAATCGCCCTGTGCAGTCTCGCAAGTCAGCAGTGGCACTTCTTTCTGCTTTACGGAGTCGCCGCCGCCATCGGTCTGAGTATGACCGGCGTCACACCGCTCAGCGCCATTATCGCCAAGTGGTTCGTGCGGAATCGCGCCCTCGCATTTGGCATCTTCAACATGGGCTTCGGAATCAGCCTGCTTGCATCTCCCGCGGCTCAGTCCCTCATTTCTGGGCTTGGAAGACAACAGGCGTACATGGCAATCGGACTCATCGCAATAGTCATCATCGTCCCGATTGCCGTGTTCGTAATCAGAAGGAGCCCCGCTGACAAGGGCACTTTCCCTGACGGCGTTGCACCGGCCAACAACGGTTCCGAATCGGGTGACGTTCGAGTAGGCAAGCCTCTCACACAGTGGATGCGCACGGAGTGGACGCTGAAACGAGCTATGCATACTCGACAATTCTGGCTGCTCTTCGCCATGGATTTCTGCCTCATGGGACTGGCTCAACAGATACTCATCGCGCACAGCGTCTATTTGTTCAGAGACATCGGCTTCACACCGCAAGCATCAGCCAACGCATTCAGCCTGTTCGGCATAGGTCTGACGGTAGGATACCTCTTCGCATACCTTTCTGACCGTATCGGCAGGGAGCACGTCATCATCCCGGGCTGCCTTCTGTCCGCAGCGAGCGCCGCAGTTCTTCTTCTCGTACATTCGCCTGCGCAGCACGCACTGGCCTTCAGTTGCATGTTTGTGGCGGGTGCCGGGATGGGAGCTGCAATCACCACGTTTCTGGCAACCGTTGCGGACCTTTTCCAGGGAAAGAACTACGGTACTATCCAGGGAATCATGACAGTAGGCTTCTCGATGGGAGGCGCCTTCAGTCCATGGCTGGCTGGATATCTTCATGACATTACGGGCAGCTATTTCGTAGCCATAATCGTGGTGGTCTCTGCACTGGTTCTCGACGCTATTCTCGTTGCAGTCATCGCCCCACGCAAGCTCAGGCCGGTACATGCAGTTCTTGAACGGGCGCACGCCCCACGGGAGTCGCCCATATGAGAAGACCTCGCGTCTACTACGGTTGGCTCGTGCTCGCAGCGGCGTTCATCGTCATGCTCCTCGGCTATGCAATGCGCAACACCTTCACCGTCTTCTACCCCGTCATCGTTCAGGATTTCGGATGGACGAGGGGTGTTACGGCCATCATGTACTCGCTCACGTTGCTCTCCTACGGATTCGTCGCCCCTGTTGCGGGTGGACTGGTTGACCGCTTCAATCCGAAATTCACATTGGCGGCGGGCAGCCTCATAGTAGGTTCAGGCATCGCCCTCTGCAGCATGGCCACTGAGGTCTGGCATTTCTACCTTCTCTATGGCGTTGTGGTCGCAATCGGCCTCAGTTTCATCGGCGTGACCCCGTTGAGCGCCATCATCACAAACTGGTTCCCCAAGAGAAAAGGGTTCGTGTTCGGACTTCTTGGGGCTGGCTTCGGCGTGAGCCTCGTCTCGGCGCCAGTTTTCCAGTATCTCATCTCCAGATTCGGCTGGCAGACGGCGTACGTCATCATCGGCGCTGCCGCAACAATCATCATCATGCCGCTTGTCCTTCTCTTCATCAGAAGGATGCCCACAGTAGAAAGCGCCGGCACTGTCGCTGTTGACCCACTTGGTTCGCTCTCTGCAGGCGACTCCTATTCCGCTGCGGCGCACATCAGCACGGACTGGACGGTCCGCAAGGCCCTGACGACCAGGACATTTCGCACCTTTCTGACCATATCGTTCTGCAACATGGGTCTCGCACCGCAGATAGTCCTCGCACATCAGGTGTACTTCCTTCAAGACCTCGGATACACACCCATGTCCGCAGCGACGGTATTCGGCGTTTTCGGAATGTTCTTCGCCACGGGCAACGTGTGCAGTTTCCTGTCGGACCGCTTCGGAAGAACGCACATCTTCATAGGAGGCGGAGTGCTGGCATCTATTGGAGTCATACTCCTCATTCTGTTTCAGAACAGCCCTGGTGTCACAATCGCCATTGTATTCGCCGTGTGCGCAGGTTTCGGGCTTGGTATCGCGCCAATGACAGGCTATGCCGCCGTCGCCGACCGGTTCCACGGAAGACACTATGGCTCAATACAGGGAACCATGATCCTTGCTGCCTCGCTCGGAGGAGCCATTGGACCATGGCTGGGCGGCATGCTACACGATACAAGTGGCAACTACCAGGGCGCGCTCACAATAGTCGTCTGTGTGCTACTGACAGGGAATCTGTTGATGTGGCTCATTCGCCCGGGCAAAGGAGACGTCCCTGTCTGACTTCTTGACTCCATACGCCTATCGCCCGTCACGTGTGACACGAGCGCGTTGCTCAAGCAAGACTGAGGACGACGCACGCCGCACGTCAGACGGCTCTTACCCACGGAAGTTCACCTCATGAGAAGACCGCACCTCTACTATGGTTGGGTAGTCCTGTCAGCAGGGTTCATCGTGATGCTTCTCGGCTATGGCATGCGCAACACGTTCACCGTCTTCTACCCCGTCATTGTTCAGGATTTCGGCTGGACACGGGGCATCACGGCCATCATGTATTCGCTGACACTGCTGTGCTACGGCTTCGTCGCACCCGCAGCAGGCGGGTTGGTTGACCGCTTCAATCCCAAGTTCATCCTCGCAGCCGGTGGCCTTATAGTCGGCACGGGCATTGCGCTCTGCAGCGTGGCTACCGAGACATGGCACTTCTATCTTCTCTACGGCGTAATGGTCGCCGTCGGACTCAGCCTTATCGGTGTCACACCGCTCAGCACCATCATCACGAACTGGTTCCCGCAGAGGAAAGCGTTCGTCTTCGGCCTACTGGGAGCCGGCTTCGGCGTCAGTCTCGTCACAGCGCCAATCTTCCAGCACCTCATCTCTACCTACGGATGGCGCACTGCCTACGTTGTCATCGGCGCCTTCGCAATGTCAGTCATCATTCCGCTCGTCATCTTGTTCATCAAACACAACCAGGCCCATGGCGAGACCACGTTGACTCCCGAAGAACCGAATGAGGCGTGTGTACGTACTCCCAACAAACAGTGGACGGTTCGTGAGGCGCTGACGACAAACACGTTTCGACTCTTTCTGCTGGTTACTTTCTGCAACATGGGAATCGCCCAGCAGATAATCCTCGCCCACCAGGTCTATTTTCTCCAAGACATGGGCTATTCTCCGATGGCGGCTGCGACCGTATTCAGTATCTTCGGCGTGTCATTCGCAGCGGGGAACCTGTCCAGTTTCATCTCGGATCGCCATGGTAGAACCTACATCTTCATAGGGGGCTGTCTCCTCACCGTACTTGGCGTACTGCTCCTCATGCTTTCGCGTGGCAACCCGAACGCCACCATCCCAATCATCTTCGCCATCTGCACAGGCTACGGGCTGGGCATCACGCCACCTGTATTTTTCGCAGCCGTCGCCGACCGTTTTCACGGTCGGCACTATGGTTCGATACAGGGGACCATCATCCTATCCTGTTCAATCGGCGGCGCCATCGGACCCTGGGTTGGAGGGTTACTGCACGATATAAGTGGCAACTACCAGAGCGCACTGATGATAGTCGTCTGCTTCCTCCTGACAGGTGCACTACTCATGTGGCTCATTCGACCGGGAAAGGGCGACGTCCCTGCCTGAATCCTCGACGTCCACCCGCCAACCACCATACGCGCTTGACACACATGCGCGGCCGCCATACGCTAGGAGGTAGAACCACATGCCAAACCACTCGTCCCTGGGAGAAGTCTCATGAAGCTACCTCGATTCAGCTACGGCATTGTCGTCCTTGCGACAGGATTCACGATGACCCTGGTCGGCTACGCTATCCGCAATACGTTCACAGTGTTCTACCCCGTCATTGTTGACGACTTCAGTTGGACCCGCGGCGGCACGGCAATCATGTACTCCTTGACGATGTTGTGCTACGGACTCGTCGCTCCTCTGGCCGGAGGCCTGACAGACAGAATCAACCCGAAGATAGTCTTCTCCATCGGAGGGCTCGTAGTGGGTGGCGGCATAGCACTGTGCAGTCAGGCGCAGTCCATTTGGCATTTCTACCTCTTCTACGGCGTTATGGTAGCTGTCGGCCTCAGCCTGATTGGTTTCACCCCGCTCAGTTCCCTTATCACCCACTGGTTCGAGCACAGGAAAGCCCAGGTCTTTGGATTGCTTGGCGCAGGGTTCGGCGTGAGTCTTGTGACGGCCCCAATCTTCCAGTACCTCATTTCATCGTACGGCTGGCGAAATGCATACATCATTATCGGGGCTACTGCATCCCTCATCATCATCCCTGCCTGCCTCATCTTCATCAAGCGTAGTCCGTCTCAGGTGGCCCTCATGGCAGAGCATGACACCCCAGTGGAGGGGAAGGACTCTGACGGACACACCATCAGTACACCTCGAATTCCTGACTGGAGCGTCCGTACGGCGCTGCGAACCAGAACCTACTGGCTGCTGCTTCTCGTCTCCTTCTGCAACGCCGGATTCGCGCAGGGAACGCTCATCGCCCACCAGGTATACTATCTTCGTGACATTGGGCTCGACCCTATGACGGCCGCGTCCATCTTCAGTGTATTCGGGGTATCGTTCGTCGCAGGCACCATATCAAGTGGATTGTCCGACCGGCTCGGCAGAGTTCCGGTCTTCTTGCCCGGCAGTGTGATTGCTATTGTCTCAATCCTGTTCCTCTTCACCGCGGGCAATAGCCACACACTCGTGATGCCTATCATGTTTGCCATCTTTGCGGGCCTTGGCCTGGGCATTACGCCGCCAACCTGCTTCGCCAGTGTTGCGGACTGCTTTCACGGACGAAACTACGGTTCAATTCAGGGAACAGCGATTCTCGCAACTGCTTTGGGCGCATCCATAGGTCCATGGTTGGCGGGGTTTCTTCATGACGTCACGGGTTCGTACCGGATACCCTTCGCGCTCGTCATGGTTTCCATAGCCGCAGCTGCGGTGTTCATGTGGATGGCGAAACCCGAACGCGGCGCCGCGCCCCGATAGCGGGAACTGCCACGTTGCAATCGACCCCGTGAGGGTCATTGACACCCTCAGGACACGGCTATAAGCTTCGTTCTTGGAGGGCATGTGCCCGTCATTTCTTGTGAGGGGGAATTCCACGCCAATGAAGTATCGCAAAGTCGGCAGAACAGGACTCAAGGTCTCCGAGGTATGCCTCGGCACAATGACATTTGGCGACCAGGTCAGCGAGGCTGATGCCATATCGATGACGCACGCCGCAATGGACGCGGGGCTCAATTTTCTGGACACGGCCAACATGTATGTGGGCGGTCGCTCGGAGGAGATAGTCGGAAAAGCCATAACGTCCAGGCGTGAGGACGTCGTGCTGGCAACCAAGGTTGCCATGCCGATTGGCCCCAATCCAAATGACTCCGGACTGTCGCGCAAGCACATCATGCGTGCGGTCGAGGATAGCCTCAGACGCCTCCATACCGACTACATCGATATCTACTACGTCCACAAGCCCGACTATGAGACGCCAATCGAAGAGACGTTGCGCGCACTCGACGACCTTGTGCACCAGGGCAAAGTGCGTTACCTCGCATGCTCCAATTACAGGGCGTTCCAGGTTGAGAAGGCGCTATGGGTGAGCGACACCCACAACCTCTCACGATTCGAATGCATCGAGCCGCCCTATAACCTTCTCACTCGGGATATCGAGTACGAACTTCTGCCGGTGTGCGCGGACGAGGGACTCGGTGTATGTGCGTACAACCCACTTGCGGGCGGTCTTCTATCAGGGAAACACGACCGGACCAGGCCCCCCGCGGCAGGAACTCGTTTTGCGAACGATGCCATGGGCAAGATGTACTACGAGCGCTACTGGAATGATTCAAACTTCGATGCGGTCGAGCAGTTCCGAGCCCTCGCTGCCGAAAGTGGGCGCGATATGGCCCAGATGGCACTTGCATGGGTTCTCAGCAACCCGTTTGTGACCTCGGTCATTATTGGTGCTACTTCCATGAAACACATAAATCAAAACATCGCCGCAGCAGACCTCACACTCACTGAGGAAGAACGTGCCCGGTGTGACAGCATCTGGCACACACTGAGGCCACTGCGCTTCTTCTATGGGCGCTAGAGGGAGACCGCAAAGAACGTAGCTTTCGAAGGAGGTGTACCGCAATGAAATACTGTATCTGCAGCGACACGTTTCCAGGATGGACTGTCGAGGAGATTTTTCAGTATGCCGCCGAGACTGGATATGAGGCCGTGGAACTCGCATCCTATTCATTCTGCGACAGCATAACGGAGGTCTCGGCTCCCGAACGGCAACAGATACGGGCATGGGCGGATGCCGCCGATATCAACATCGCCGGTATGCACGCGCTGTTCACTCCCATCCCCAACATGCAGCCGCTTCACAGCTGCCCAGCATGGCTGCAACTCAACAGCGCCGATCCGGTCATTCGTGACAAAACGAAGGATTACCTCAAGGAACTCATACGCTTCTGTGGCGAGGTCGGTGGCACGAACGTTGTGCTTGGCTCTGCGAAATCCCGCAGCATCCCTGAAGAGATTCCCTATGAACAGGGCTGGGCAATTGCGAGAGACACCCTCCGTGAGTGCGCCGAATATGCAGTTCCATACGACGTTGTCCTCAGTCTTGAGCCTATCCATAAGGCTCTGACGAACTTCATCAACACACCGGACGATGCGATGAAGATGGTGAAAGATGTGGACCACCCCAATCTCATGTGGATGCTCGACTGCTTTGCTGCCTACAACCAGGGAGTTGATGTCCCAAAGGCAGTCCGGGCGTATGGCAAGTACCTTGCCCACGTTCACATGAATGATGAGAACAAGAGTTGGCCCGGGACAGGCAAGATTGACTTTCCGCCAATCGCGCAAGCGTTGAAGGATGTCGGCTACAACGGATACCTGTCGGTTGAGGTCATGGACCTTCATCCCGACCCTGAGACTATTGGCAGAGAAGCACTGAAGGCTCTGCAGAAGTATTTCGGATAGCCAGGGCACTTGAATCATTCCGGGCGAGGCGTGTCACGTCGGGTGGTGCGCCCCTTGGTGAGCATGATGAACGCCGATCTGCCTCTCTTCGCCACGCCCACCGGTGCAGGGGGCACACGCGAGGAACCTGCACGCAGGGTTCCCCTTGCCGCGAGGATGCGTCCGACATCGTTTGATGAGTTCGTCGGTCAGGAGCACCTCGTCGGACCAGAACGACTGCTCCGTCGCAGTATCGAAAGCGACAACCTGCCTTCGATAGTCCTCTGGGGACCGCCCGGCAGTGGCAAGACCACGCTTGCACGCATCATCGCGCGTACCACAAAGGCACACTTCGCACCGCTCAGCGCGGTGACGGCAGGTGTCGCTGACCTGAGGCGCGTGGTGGATGAGGCGAGAAAGCGGCTCTCTTTCTCAGGACAGCGAACCGTGCTGTTCATAGACGAGATTCACCGCTTCAACAAGGCTCAGCAGGACGCCATACTTCCGTTCGTTGAGGACGGAACCATCACCTTCATCGGCGCCACCACGGAGAATCCTTCGTTCGAGGTCATCTCCCCCCTCCTGTCGAGAGCCCGCACATTCCGCCTTGAGCCACTGACTGACGACGACCTCCGCCGCATCGTGTCACGTGCCATTGCGCACTCTGACCGCGGACTGGGGAGTCTGCACGTTCTCCTGCACGACGATGCGCTCACGCAGTTGGTCGCTATCGCCAGCGGCGATGCACGCGCCGCGTTGAACGCACTGGAGCTTGCGGCCCTGGCAACCACCCCCGATGCAGAAGGACAACGAATCATAACTCCGGAGGCAATCCAGGAAGCTCTGCAACAGCGCACACTGCTCTACGACAAGGCAGGAGATCAGCACTATGACCTTATCTCGGCGCTGCACAAGTCACTCAGGGATTCTGACCCGGATGCCGGCCTCTACTGGCTTGGACGGATGCTTGAGGCAGGAGAAGACCCTCTCTACGTCGCCCGCCGACTGGTGCGTTTTGCTTCAGAGGACGTGGGCATGGCTGACCCTCAGGCACTCGTCATCTGCATGGCGGCACAGCAGGCAGTTCACTTCATCGGGCTGCCCGAAGGGAGTCTTGCCCTCGCGCAAGCAGCCGTCTATCTCGCGACAGCGCCCAAGAGCAATTCCCTCTATGTCGGCTACTCCGCGGTACAACAGGACATACGACGAGGGCCGAACGGGCCCGTGCCACTGCACCTTCGCAATGCACCCACGAGCCTGATGCGCGAGATGGACTTCGGCAAGGGCTACAAGTACGCGCACGATTACGAAGGCCACTTCACGAAGCAGGAACACCTGCCGGAGAGCGTTCGCGACAGCAGGTATTATGTCCCCAGCGATGAAGGCTTTGAGAAGGACGTAACTGAACGGCTCAATCGGCTCTGGGGCCCTGGACGATTCAAGAAGACACAGCAGCCCGCAGATACAACAACGGATCCCGACTGACGCTTCATCACCCCGACAACATGGTGCACGTGGGCACCCCCGCCCCCACATTGAGACCTGTACGAAGTCACCGCCCGCTTCGTTGCGTCATAGCGCCTATGCGTGCACCTTCAACATGCGCACATCAACGAAGGTATCTTCAGTCTACCAGCGCCCCTATTTCACACGGTCGCCGAACACGCTCTTCAGCATGTTCTTCGTGTCGTTCGAGAACGAGTCCATGGTATAGGACAGCTTCTTCCCTGGGCTCTCTATGGTGATCTCGGTCACAATCCTGTCCGCGTCATCGTTCCCGCTGCTCTGGCTCTTACTTCGTATCTTGATTGAGCGAATATCCGAGTTGGCTATCGCAAAGTTGTCTTTGTACTCGCCAAGCGTCTCATCCGGAGACATGGCAAGATACCGCTGGGAGAAGGACAGGTGGGCCTTCATCTGGGCTCCCCATCGGGCGAAGAATCCCTTCCCCTCTTCCTTCGCCTGTTTCTGCGCCTCCATTCCAATCTGCTTCAGCATGTCGCTCGTCATCTGGGCGAAGATGCTCCGACTGTCAGTTACAACCATCGTGAACGTATCCCATCGCCCAAAAGACTTGCCTTTCTTCAGGGTTGGAACAACACCAATCACACTCTCGCTCATTGAATCCTCCATGCAAATGTTAAAGGAAGGGGCTGGCTGCCTTGTAGCCAACCCCCTCCAGATCAAGCAAGTTCAAACAGGGTCGATCCAGTCGCACTCTAGCGCGCGAGCCACGCGCCGTCGACCGGCAGGACGATGCCGTGAACGTAGCTGGCAGCCTCGGAACACAGGAACACGACTGCACCCTGCAGGTCCGTCGGGTCTCCCCAGTTTCCGGCAGGTATGCGGGCGACGATTGCAGGATTACGCACGGGGTCTGCTCTCAAGGCGGCCGCAAGGTCCGTAGCTATGTAGCCCGGGGCGATTGCGTTCACGTTGACGCCCTTGGACGCCCACTCGTTCGCCAGCGCCTTGGTCAACTGCGCGATTCCGCCCTTGGCCGCAGAATAGCCAGGTACTGTAATACCACCCTGGAAGGACAGCAGCGACGCAGTCATGACAATCTTGCCCGAACCACGCGCAACCATATCCTTTCCAAACTCCCGCGCCATAACGAAGTGGGAATTCAGATTGACCTCGATAACCTTGTCCCACATCTCGTCGGTGTGCTCAACGGCGGGTTTGCGCTCAATGGTGCCTGCGTTGCTCACCAGTATGTCAACAACAGGAAATTCAGCTTTCACCTTCGCTATGAAGTCGTAAGTCGCCTTCCTATCGCTGAAATCGCAGCGGTAGCACTTGCACTTGCGGCCCAGCGCCTTGACCTCTTTCTCGAGATCACTACCGGATTCCTCCATGGATACACTCACGCCGATAATATCAGCGCCAGCCTGAGCAAGACCGAGCGCCATTGCCTTGCCAAGACCTCGTTTGGAGCCTGTGACCAACGCCACTTTCCCCTCAAGACTGAACTTGTCCAGTATTCCCATGCTACGCCTCCTTGGTGCCAATTTTCGTCGTCCTGTTCATCAGGGGCAGCAACCCCTGTGACTGACCTTCTGGATTATACACCACCACCACCACCAGAACAGCCCAACAGTACGCGTCGAAACCACTCCTGCTCTCCCCTCACTACGGTGGCAGGTACGAGTTGTTACGTAGGACGTCCTCAGCCATGTCAACGAGCGGGCCTCTGACGAAGCCTTGTGTGAAGGCACTCCTGAATGCTAGAATTCACTTTCCGTGGGCCGCTAGCTCAACTGGCAGAGCAGCTGACTCTTAATCAGCAGGTTCAGGGTTCGACTCCCTGGCGGCTCAGATTCTTTCCTCCCGCCAATTGACCATCTGCGCGCATCCTCTGGTTTCTACGACTATTCCTCCACATCGCAGATGAAGTTCTGCTGCATCTCAGGGTAGGAAATACTGCAATCGGTGCCCATCTCTCTTTCTGCCTCAGCGATGGCGTCCTCCATACTTTCGAACGGCTCGAAGCCGTTTCGACGCGCCGCCTCATAGTCCTTCGCACCAGCCAGTAGAACACGACGTGCGTGGTTGAAACCATACAACCCTTGCCCGTAAAGGATGAACGGATGTGCTCCGTGGAAGGCATACCCATAGCGATACGCGTGCACGTACTCCGGCCGGTGCGCGAACTCCTCAGAATACAGGTCCCAGAGCTCAACAGGATCCCGCTCGTAAGGCAACAAACGCTCGTACACCTCTACGTATGACGGGGTATGCACAGGATGGAACTGTCTCGCGCAGGGATGGTGCATGATGAGAATGCCCCCCTTGCGCACGAGGGGCACGTTCTGAAACAGGCCGTAGCTGTAGGACATCGCCAGATTACGCACCTGGATGGGGTTAATGACCGACATCTTCGAGTACGGGTCGCGATGGTTACCAAGACCGTACACAACCACGTCAGATTGCCCCTTGACCTGCACTACCTGCTGTTTCTGCAGTATCTCAAGGCCAATCTCGTGCGTCTCCTTCGGGTGGCCGGCAGCAACGTGCACAACCTGCTGGGGACTGGCGTTGTTCATGCAGCCCTCGATAAGCATCACGCGGCGTCCTTTTCTAGCCAGCGCATCCTCAATGACCTTCCCCATCTCGTTCAGCAGTTTCGGGAAGGCAGAGCGCTTCGGGTCGAGTGACGACTTGCCTGATGCCGTTGCGACTGGCCGGTGATGGTGACGGATACTACGGAAGCTGCTCAGCCCCACGACAACTGATTTCCACCCACCGTTGAAATGCGACCATGGTTGACTGATGTAGATGACCTGGTCCGACTCTATAACGAGTCGATTGACCTCCACCTCCTGATGCCGATGAGTCTCTCCAAGGAAGACGAGATTATCTCTATCCTCAGCATCGTGGTTGAACAATTTGCTTGGACCGTACCGCACTGCAAGGTCAGGCCCGACCATGGTGCCCAGTTCACGATTCGTGAACTTGCGGTGCAATCCCACGGCACAGACGAGACGAACGTTCGCACGCTCCACTCCCAGCTTATCCAACTCATCAAGCACTGTCTTGACGGCCACTTCACGGAACGGCGGTGACACCTCGGTGGGGAGGTAGCCGATAGGGTCATCGAACGCAATCAACACCTTTGACGCGGGACCCACAAGCTTCGAAAGTGGCTCATGAGCGACGGGAGATGCGAGTGCGTCTCTGACTGCCTGAGCAACATCGTTCAGCGGAGCAAGAGGTGGGGTGTGCTGGCGAATGACTCTCGTTCTCTCCGGTAACCTGGCATTCAAAGTACTCGTACCGTACTGGATGTCCAATCGCTTGCCTTCCATCTGGTCCCTCCTCAAACCGCAACTGTCCTATAACATGGTATACCCATTTAGGACTGTGGGCCTTCCAACTGTCAACATTCGTCACTGCTCACTTCGGAACCAAGTCGAGTCAGGCGCATCGTCTGCGGCTGCTCACTAGTTCATTGCGTCTGACAATCCCTTCCCATATAATCTCGGTTGGAATCACACGTCCGGCTATGAGTGCTCAAAGTCCTCGCTTTCCTTTGAATAGTCGTCTGCTCACAGTCCTGATACTTGTGGGCTGTGTTGCGATTGCCTTCGCCATTCGCGTCCTGTGGCCCTACAACAATGTTTTTGTCGATGGTTCCGTATGGTTCAGAGGCATGGATCCCTGGTACCACATGCGTCTTGTCCATAATCTGATTCAGAACTTCCCTCACCTCACTCCTTTTGATCCCTACACATACTATCCCCACGGCATCATTCCACCCTTCCGCCCACTCACCGGCTGGTTGATTGCAGTACCGGCGCTCATTCTCGGCAAGGGGGCTCCATCGCCCCAACTCGTGGACACCGTTGGCGCTGTGTTCCCTGCAGTGCTCGGTTCGTTGACAGTGGTGCCGGCATATTTCATCGGTCGGAGTCTGTACGGTCGACTGGCAGGAATCGTCAGTGCGGTTATTCTTGCCGTCATGCCCGGCGAGTTTCTGTCCCGGACCATGCTTGGATTCGCCGACCATCACGCCACCGAGTCGCTCTTCGCAGCCCTCACTCTACTGTTCGCAATGGTAGCGACAGACAGAGCAACTTCTGCTGGATTTACTTTACGGGGGATGCGCGCTCAACTTACCACTACGGCGCGCAGTGCAGTTCTGTTCACGATTGCAGGGGGTGTCAGTCTTGGTCTCTACCTCCTCGCGTGGCGCGGCGGACTCATGATTCTGGCCGTTCTACTGCTCTATTCGCTCATTCGTATGATTCTTGACTATAGGCATGGCAAACGCATCGACGATGCAGTGCTCGTGTGTTCTTTGATGTCGGCCGTCGGGTCAGTCATGGTAGCGCCGCTTGTAGCCACAAGCTACATGTCAGACCTTCTCATTCTTGCTCTGTTTGCATCTACGTTTGGACCGATCGGCTTCTGGTTCATCTCATCGTTCGCCTTGCGAAGGAGGTGGACATTCGGCAGATTCCTTCTCTTTCTTTCTGCCTTCGTACTCGTGGCAATTGCATTGGTCGCGCTGATCTGGCCCGCCGCCTTCGAGTATGCCAAAGTGGCGCTCTCTTTTATGCTTCTGTTCAGTTCCACGCATAGCATCACTGAGATGCAACCACTGCTGATGCCGAATGGGGTATTCGGCATGAGGGTGGCGTGGACCAACTTCGTCACCATTCTGCCCGCGTCCCTTCTCGCATTGGTCGTATTGTGGCGCTCCCCGCGAAGCCCGCACAGCAACAAACTGACACTCTTCATTGTGTGGAGCATCTTCATGCTCTTCGTCGTTCTTGCCCAACGCAGGTTTGGCTACTACTACTCCCTGAACGCAGCGGTGCTTGTTGGACTCCTTGCAGCGTGGATATGGAACACTCGCTGGTGTCAGGGGCAGGTTTCTGCGCTCAAACACGCGCTTCCCATCTCGAAGAAACCAGCAGGAAAGAGTGAGAAGCGGGCGCTGCTGGCACATCGAAGAGAAAGACGCACATCTGCCGTCATGATTGCACTCGTCGTGGCACTGTTCTGCGCTGCGACGGTCGTTCCATGCGTGCGTATGGCTCGCAATTTCGCTGTTGAACCCTCTCTGATGACGAATGGTTGGTACGAGACGCTCGTATGGCTGAGGGAGAACACACCAGAGCCAATGCCTGCAGGCGCATTCATGGAGTTGATTGACCGCCCCACTGGCAGCCAGGACTATGATTATCCACCTGATTCGTACAGCATCATGGCGTGGTGGGACTACGGTCACTGGTTGACGTCAGTAAGCCAGAGAATACCTGTCTCGAATCCTTTCCAGGACGGCGCCAGGGTTGCCGCGAAGTACTTGAGTGCGCCCACGGAACAGGAAGGCACACCGCAACTCAAGGCACTCGATTCGCGCTACGTGGTAATCGACGGCAAGACATCTGTCGCATCGTTTCCTGCAGTGATCCAGTGGGCCGGCTACGAACGCGACGAGTTCATGGAAATCTACTCTCAGCGCACGGCCGACGGGGTGTGGGAGCCGATAGTGCTGTACTACCCCCGATACTATGAATCCATGGCCGTCAGGCTGTACAACTTCTCTGCCGGGTCATCCCTGCCCGAAGAGTTCACGGTGATTCGCTACAAAGAGGACGAGGCAGCTCGCGAAGGAGAGAAGCAACTGGTTGGCGTGCAGACGTTCTCAACCTACGAGGATGCCATTGCCTACCTTGAAGAGTCTAACGACGGCCATCTCAGGCTGGTCAGTTCGGACCCCTTTGTTTCTGCGTGTCCTCTTGAGGCACTGCAAGGGTACAGTCCCGTCTTCTCATCCTCATCCACCATGCTGATAAGTGGCCATAGAATGCCCGAAGTAATGGTTTTCGAATGCCTCGACTGAGGACTGCGAACCGTAGGCGCTGGTGGGCCTTCTGTTGCGTGTCTCCGACATCAGAAATGACACCAACAGACGAAAAGGACGTGTCATGTTCGGTGCAGCCACAGTGAGGGCCATCATCTCGCAACTGCGCAGCGAAGTCAGTTCATCTCTTCTGACCAACGCCTTGTACATCATGTCTTCCCACGGCCTGATGGCCGTGCTTGGTTTCGTGTTCTGGGTCATTGTGGCCCGGTTCTACACCGAGGCGGAACTCGGCTATAGTGCCGCAATAATATCAGCACTCGGGCTGGTTTCCATGATTGGCGGCATTGGGCTTAACTCATTTCTCGTTCGTTTTCTGCCTACGTCCGCAAGCCCCCGCAGCCTCGTCAATACATGTCTCACATACGGCAGTATCGCAACGCTTGCTGTCGCCCTCGTCTTTGTTGCAGGCATAGACATCTGGTCGCCCCGAATCGCGTTCGTGCGCAGTCAGCCAGTGTTCATGGCAGCATTCGCGAGTTTCGCCATTGCGAATAACCGATCCACTTTGTACGACTCCGCCTTTGTGGCTGGTAGAAAGTCGCGTTACCTGCTCACCAAAGGCGCCATCTTTGGAGGGGTCAAACTGGCGCTTCCTCTGCTCTTTGTACAGTACTTCCATGCGTTCGGCATTATCGCAAGCTGGGGTCTCGCAACAGCAGCAGCTATCGCTCTCTCCGGGTTCGTCCTCATGCCACGCGTCATACCCGACTATCGAGTGGGCGTAGAGCTTGGAGCACGAATTGTCAGGAGAGCATGGGGTTTCTCCGGCTTCAGCTACGTAATCAGCATCGTCACGGCGCTGCCAAAATTCCTGATGCCCCTGATGGTAATCAACATTCTCGGACCAGAGGCAAATGCCTTCTTCTACATCGCGTGGGCTATATCGTCGATGCTCTTTTCCGTCCCTGGTTCAATTGCACATTCGCTCTTCGCCGAGGGTTCGCACAACCGCCGCACGCTTATGAAGAACATCCGGCGCTCCATTGCCGGAGGGTTTGCCCTGCTTCTGCCTGCCATCCTGTTTATCCTGCTGTTCGGTGACGGACTTCTCCTCGCATTTGGCTACGGCTACGCGGAACGGTCTATGGACTTGCTTCGTATCTTGTCATTGACCGGCATACCGCTGACAATCGAATCCATCTACTTCGCCATTCTGAGAGTGAACGGTCGACTACAGGAGTTGCTCATCTGGCACACTGTCCTCAGCCTCGCGTTGCTTCTGGGGAGCTACTACTTCATCAGCACGGCAGGAATGACCTCGATAGGATGGGTGTACTTCGGTGTGCACACTGTCGTTGCCATTCTCGTAGCCGTGCCAAGAAGACACATCTGGAGTGACACATCATCCACAGGCTTGTGAAAAAGGACCGACGCGGTCCTCACGTCCATGCGTCGTTGCCATGCCTCGCTCGTGCTGTAGCATCGCACAAGGCTGTCGTGAGGCCATGACTCAGTGGACCACAATGTCCGACGGGGGACTACAGCACGGGTCCGGTCTTCTTGATCTGTTCTTCCACTGAAACCAGCAGGTTCATCCAGGGCAGGTTGTAGTAGATGGGGTGGTCGAAATTCGCTTTATGTCCATTTTTGAGCGCCCTGCCAATCTCTCTCGCGCCATCTTCGGGCGAGACAGACGGCACGAATCCTACCATTTCCTTCAACAGAGACCCGGATACCCGATAGCTGCGAGAATCCTCTTGGTCATTGTTGACGGACATTGTCGTGTTGATATCCACACTGGCGAGAGCATCTGACACGCGTCTGGCAAGGTCAAGTATGACGTAGTTGTCATAGACCAGGTTGAACACGTGCCCTGCCACTCTCTCCTGCGGCGCTTCCAGACACGCTACGTGCGCCTCCGCAACATCTCTCACATGCACCAGAGGGCGCCACGCCTCGCCCCCAAACCAGACATCAAGCTTCCCCGTTCTGAACGCGTGCATCACGAAGGCGTTCAGAACGATATCCCACCGCATGCGAGGTGACAAACCGAATACGGTCGCCTGCCGCAATACAATAGGACAGAAGCCATCGCACGCCATCATCCTGAGAGCATTCTCAGCATCCAGCTTTGAGCGTGCGTAGGCACTTTGCGGCGACGTTGCGTGTGTCTCCGTAGCTTCGCTATCCAACCAGAATCCATACACTGCACATGTCGATGCAAAGGTGAAACGTTCAACTCCGCGCCTCTTGCACATCTCCGCGAAACGGACGGTACCCTGAAAATTGATGGACTCACTCGCTTCAGGATGAAACTCTGCCGTCGGGTCATTGCTGAGTGACCCAAGGTGGATGACTGCCCACACGCCGTCGAGCACCGAATCATCGATGGTTCGCACATCTCCGGGCACGAGATGTACCTTCTCCGAGACAGCGTCAAGAGACGCCGTGCCAAAGTAGAGTTTGTCCAGAACGACTACCTCGTAACCCCTGTGAATCAGGATAGGTACAAGCACACTGCCGATGTAGCCGCAGCCTCCCGTGACTAGCACCTTTCGTGGCATCACCTGGACGTACCTACCGATGTGGTGGGCGTAACCAATCCCATGGTTTCCCCACGCGTTCGTCGACACTGGAGCCGTTGACAGATACCGGCACGATTGTCTCCGTATTCCATGGCAGCCTCTCTTCGTCAGGGTCGTTATAGTCATACAGGCGAGTAGTACCGTATGCCAGAACAGCCGTACCGTTTCCAACCGCCCTGATTCCATGGTAGTAGTGACCGGGGATACGGACGACAGACAGTAGTCGGTCGCTCACGACCACACTGGACAGCTCACGCGTGGACGCTTCGTACGCACACAACTGCACTGTGCCACCAATCACGATGAAGTAGTCGACCTGACCACGGGCGTGACGGTGCCATGCACGAACAACGCCCGGGAAAGTAGAACTGAGATTGAACTGAACCACCTCTTCAGAGAAGAATGAACGCCAATCCTCTCTGTAGAGCTCGCAGAAGAAGCCTCGCTCATCAGGATGCAGCGCCAGTTCTCGCACTTCAATGCCTTTCAAGAACACAGTCAACTCTCCGTGATGCATTCCACCAGGGGTCTCAGAGTTCGGCCGGGACCGTTCAGACTGTATGGACATTCCGAAAGCCGGACCATATTATACCTGAGTACCCGGACCTTCTGATAGAGTAACGAGCTTGCACATGACCACACCATCCATGACACATTCGCACAGCGAAACGCAGCCATTGGTAGCGGCGATTACCGTCAACTGGAACGGGCTTTCAGACACCCGAGAATGTCTCGATTCGCTCAAGAACCAGACGTATCAGAACCTCATTGTTGTGGTAGTTGACAATGCTTCCGATGGCGACGACGCCGAGCGCATTTCTGAAGCCTATGGCGATTTCGTGACCGTTGTCCGCACGAACACAAATCTGGGATGCGCAGGCGGATATAACACAGGAATTCGACACGTCTCAACATTGATGAACCCGGACTATTTCATCGTCATTAACAACGATGTCACTGCGGACCAGAACATGGTCAAGACGCTCGTCGAGACGGCGGCTCTACACCCTGCCGCAGGCGTCATCGGTCCCAAGATCTTCTACAAGGACTATCACGGGCGCTCCGATGTCATCTGGTCTGCAGGGGGGACTATCAACAGATGGGCGCTCAAGATTCACCGGCAGCTGGGAGATGGCATCGTCGACTGTGCTGACTTCAACAATGAACGAGAGGTGGACTGGGTGAGTGGCGCGGCAATGCTGTTCACGCCTGAAGTCCTCCACGATGCGGGCTACTTCAATACGTGGTACTTCATCGGCCATGAGGATATCGAGTTCTGCCTGAAGGCAACCGCTACAGGCCACATGGTGACCTACGCACCACGCGCACGCGCATGGCATGAAGTTGGAGCCTCAGCACGCAAGCTCAGCATAACCTATACTGACCCCGGCGCGTACTTCTACCTCATCAGGCAGACCTTCCCGCGGTACGTATACATGTACCATCTGGCGCTCTTTCCACTGCTGCTTGCCAGATGGACCGTTCTGTATATCGCCCGTAGCAGAGACCGCAACGCGCTGCGCCGATTTCTCCGTGACCTCCGGAGGTTCCTATCTGGCAGCAGGCGGAATACCACCAGGCCCCCGGACGCCGTTGCCGACTCCGCAGAAGGTCTGTTAGACGCCGGCCCCGCCAGTCCGGGCTAGCACTCGCCGCCGTACCGACAACCATGCGTTCAACGCAAGGCTTTCCGGCAATTCCACATCACCCATGGAGAGCATCTGATTGGCATCCACGCGTCTCACAACGACCGCCTCATCGAGTAGTCCGATGGGGCAGTGCTCCGGGCACTCAGCGATTCTAACGGCGACGCCTCTCACATCGAAGCTGCCAATACCCCTTCGGATTCTCTCTCCCGGCTGCAATGGCCGCTTTGCAACTGCGGCGACGCCTACTCGTGGGCAAGCAGAGTTGTCCAACAGGACCCCGTCACCCCGAATTATTCGCTTAATCGTCTTCGGCACCTCAAGGTGGCAGAGATGGTAGTTCTTCAGCAGTAGATAGTAAGGCCCGTCCCCCAACTTGTAGTTCGCGAGGTATTGCCGTTGCGCCGTGTACTGTGCATGTGTTGCGATGATGAAGATTCCACCCGTCGAGGCAGAGGACAACACGTAGTCGGCGATTGGACATCCGGCCGATTCGGACAAGGCCGCAAGTACCTCCACAGCTTCACTGACAGCCGTCACTTTCATGCCGGTCAACCCTTCGGCTGCTATGATTGCACCGAGGCCGTTGGCAGCGAGCGCCTGCTCAATTTGAAGCTTCGTGCCATCCGTAAACGACACCACGCTGGTCATGGAGATGCCCTGCTTCTCTGCCCAGTACGTCATATCCTCTGGCGTGGGATTATGATTCAGAAAGCCCTTGATATTGCCGTAAACAATGGGCTGAAAGCCCATCTGAACGGCGTCCTCTTTCAGCGCAGCAAGGCAACCCGGCTGGTCTCCTTCAGCTTCCGATAGCAATCCATGTCCCACGAAGTACGAGCCCGTTGTTACGTGCATCTCAGCATTCATGGTGACAACGGGCAAGCCTGCCCGCAGCGCTGTATCGATGACGACAGTCGAGTGCAGCACGTCGCCGCTACACTCCACAATGACGTCTGACGTGTCAACCAACTCCGCCACAGAGTGGGTCAGTAGTTCACGCGACGGGTAGTCTGGCCGCGAATCGGCATTTGACCGCGTCAGCACACAGGTCACCTTAAGGTCTTCATGCACACGCAATGCCGTCAGCAGCCCTTTCCCAATGAAGCCAGTACCAGAGATTCCTACACGTGTTGTCATAGCTACTCCACCGAATCGATGCGTTGTATCTCCACGTTCCTTCGCTCACCAACACTACTTCAAGTGTCTCTCAACCGCCCTTCGACGTAGCCACATGCAAGACACATGAGCACGAAGGCCACCGTCGACTTCTGTCGCAAAGCGGTGTATGGCTCGATGAACAGCAGGCCAGTTCGCTTTAGAGAATTGCGAACAACCAGGCGAAGAAGCGCGTGTTCCGTGTGCAGAACATCGTCCAGGGACTTCGCCGACCGAGCAAGAAGAATCGCTTTGAAGCGCCCCTCCCAGTACGCCCGACGTGCGATGGTGCGCGACTTCAGGCGATACGGCCGCACGCGATGTCTGACCTGCACATCGGGGACATACAGTATGTGCTTCCCGGTAGCGTGCATTACACGAAGGCTGAATTCCGGTTCCTCTCCACCAACACTTCGCCATCCACCCGACCCGTACGGGCCGATTCCCAGGTTCTCATCGAAGCATCTATCTGCGTCGAACGCCGCCCGTCTAAAAGACAAGTTGGCTCCATACCCGTTGCGAACCTGCATCGGTTCAACCGCATCCCAGTATGTACACGACACCATCCAGTAGAGTTCGCGCGGAAACCATTCCATATTGGGCGCGTCCCACAGCGGTTTGATTGCCCCCGCAACGCCAATCATGTCCGGATGCGCCAGATAAGCCGCCACAGTCCTCTCGACCCAATCGGCATAGAGAACCGCGTCATCATCGACGAACCCAATAATTTCCCCCGAGGCTCGCTCAACCCCTGCATTCCGCGCCTTTGACACCCCTGGATTTCCATCAAGGAAAAGAACCCGCCAGCCTGCCGTGCGCGCACCTGATATCCGCGATTCCACCGCAGTCCGGACTTCTTCAGAGTGCTGTACGACAAAGATAACCTCGTATGGAGCCAAGGTCTGGCACTCAATACTGTCGATGAGTGCGATTATGTCACGTATTCTGTCGGGACTGTAGCACGGCACGATTAGAGATACCCGCAGGGATGCAGAAACGGGTACTCCCTCACTACTATTCATGACAGGAAGTTCCTCCGGTCCTCCGGTGAGGTTGCATGCTCTAGAATCTGCGTCCCACAAGCGTTCGCACGATTCGCATTCCGTCACGCAATGCGCGGAGCTTGGTCGGAGTCGGGCGACGGCGATAGTGAATTGGAACCTCTCCCAATGTGAAGCCGTTCCGAGCGACCTGCGAGAACAGTTCAGCCTCAAGATTGAAACCCTCGGACGAGAGCTTCAGCGCCTTGATGGCATTTCCCCTGAAACCCCAGTACCCCGTGCACAGGTCAGATATCTTCTTCCCATACAAGGCCGACGCGAGCCAGGTCAAGACATAGTTCCCCACAAGGTTGACTGGACTTATGGCGCCACGTGCACGTGTGCCAGACAGCCTGGAACCGATGACCACGTCATGGCCGTCTAGGAGAACCTGCAGCATCTGAGGAATATGGCACGGTGGATACGTTGCGTCGGCGTCAAGCATGAAGACGTAGTCTGCAGACAATTCAGCAAAGGCACGCCGCATCGCTCTACCTTTTCCCCGTTTGGGCTCCACCAGGACTGTGGCGTGTTTCTGACGCGCAAGCTGCTGCGTGTCGTCGCTGCTGCCATTGTCAACAACAACCACCTTTGCGTCATAACCCGCGACCTTGAGTTCATCCAGCGGTATCTCATCCAGCACCACTTGGATTGTAGCGGCCTCATTCAGGGCCGGAATGATGATAAGTACCGTGGGAGTATTCAATATTGTCCTCGAC
>JAFGFT010000076.1 GCA_016930935.1 Dehalococcoidia bacterium
AGGCATGCCGTGTTCAGGAATGAACACGCAACGAAGGCGGGGGCTGCCATGGCAGCCCCCGCCTTCCTGTTGATTCCAGTACAGTCTTTATTTCTCTACCTGGTTCAACTCTTCCTCACGGTTGCCCTGCAGGTCGAATTCATAGAAGTCGCTGCCCTCTCCTGGCAGTATCATGTGAAACGAGGTTGAGCTGTCCACATTCACGTTCCCTGTGGAGATGGTGAACTCCAGCACGTGGCCGCCGGCCATCCTGTCTTCAGTCAGAAAGTGCAAATGGTAGCCGGGCACATTGATGCCGGACACATAGTCGGGACATCGGAATCCCACGAGCGTTCCGGTGACGTTGCTGAACTCGAACTCCGGCTGGTTGGCCGTCACCTCTACCAGAGGAGGATACGGCTTCTCCTGGCCCGGTACGCTTCTCGTCTTCATGTAGTCGAACACGCCATCGACTCGTATCGCATAGAAGATATTGCTTGTTGGAAGGAGTCCGTCAAGAAATATCTGAAACTCCTCATACGAGCTACCGGCGGGTATCTCTGCCTGGATGTCGCTTTCGAAGAATGTGACAGCTGCGAAAGGTGTCTCCATCGAGCCATCCGTTTCATAGGCTACCCCGTCTGCCTTCACCTGGTAGAAGCTGCCGTCGAACGCCAGCATCTCTCCATCCAACCCTGCGAACGTGCCGATTCCAAAGTCGCCGTAATCGGCCAGGCGGTCATAGCGCATGACTCCGTCATAGGCTCCAGCCAGCAGTGCATCGATGGTGGATACCTGTGTAACGGTGTCTTCAGCAGCCATTGTCGGGGCTGGGGCATCAGAAGGTCCGTATTGCGGAGGGGTACAGCCAGGTAAGGCGCAGAGCACAAGCGCGGTGAGTGCTATGCCTGTAGTCACAGTTATACGTGTGGCGAGCAGCGTGGCCGTCAACTGTCGGGCGAAGCGGAGTGTCTTGATGTGCATGTCGACCGAGTGTAGCAGCAATACGGGATGGTATGCACCGAAGGCCACCTTGCAGATTGCCGAAGCCGACGCTAGGATTCGGGTGCATGTTTGATAAGAGGCAGAGAATACACGAACAAGTTGGGGGTTCTTCACTTCCGAAGACTGACGGCGGAACTGCCGGCGGTCTATCAGGACGCGCGTGCCGGAAAATGGTCCTGTGCCTGGACACCAACTATCTGAGTAACCTTGCGAAGGCGCATGGAGACCGGCACCTGCCGGACGAATTTGCAGGCCTGTGGAGGGAACTGCGTTCGGTTCTGGAAGAGGCCGTGTGGAGTGACCGCTTGGTCTGTCCCGGCTTCAACATCCAGATAGAGGAGGCCGAATTCGATGACCGGCTCGCTCTGCCTGTGTGGACCATGATGAGAGCACTCTCTCTTGGTGTGCAGTTTCTGTCTCATGATGACATTGTTGCGAGGCAGGTGGAGGATGCGGCGTATCGCTTTCTCGGGCAGGAACCGCCCCCGCGTCTGCCATGGGAGAACGTGTTCCAGCATGACCCTGATGTTCCCGCGGTTGAACTGAGTCGACGTGCGCGGGCGCGTCCGTTTGTTCCCCCATTTCATTCGCCCGATGAGATTGCCCGCCGTCGAGTGGAGAGGACGGTGAACCCAGGTGCCGCCATGAACGGGACGGACTCTCCGAGCGGTAGAGACGCCCGGAGTCTGATGGACTCTGAGCAGCGAGCGCTTGTCGCGCGGTGGTTTTCACGGGAAGTGATTCGTGACCTGATTGAATCTGTGCGTGCTGATCGTCCCCCGCAGGACCTGGCCAGATGGAACACCTCACTCCAGCATGTGGACCTGATTGGCCGCCTGAGACAGGCGGGGATGAACGTAGGACGGATGGCGGAGTTCGTACGCTCGTCCGAGTTGAGGGACATACCCTACTCGGATATCTATTGCTCCATCGTTGCGGCGGCGGCCCTCAATTCGGGAGACGTGCGGATGCCCCGGAGCGGGGATGAGTCTGATCGCCGTATCGTCTCTGCGCTGTTGCCGTTCAGTGACATATTGTGCACGGACCGGTTCGTCCGTCATGTGCTGGTGGACTTGCTGCACCATGACGTGAAATACGGGTGCAGAGTATTCTCCGGGCACGCAGAGGATGTCAGAACCCTTGTGCAAGACATACGGGCACTTTCCGGCACTTCTTGCACGGAATCGGGCCGTTGAGACTTGTCTCACTTCGTCTTCTGGAGTACGGTATAGGGCGTGGAGGACTTCTGTGGGCCCCGTACCCGAGAGCGTGCTGCGCTTCAATGTGCAGGCCGAACAAGGCCGGCGTTGCGAAGCATGCGTCGTCATCGACTCCACGATCAATAGCTCTAGCTGCGGTGGTCTGAGTCTCGTTTCTGAACTGAATCCCGATGTGCTGTCTCGCGTTGCCCGTTCAAGAACGCGCACACTCGCACTGCTTGGTCTCCCTCTCGGTGGCGCCGCCGCGGCCATCGTTGTCCCTTCCCATTCATCTGCATCGCTGGTGAAGCAGTCCCTCTCTCTCTTCGGACAGGCCGCGTATCCCCTGCTCGTGACGCAGCGCTTCTGGCCTGAACCGTGTCTGGGACTTGATGACGCTGAGATTCGCTACATGCTGGAAGAGGCGGGCGTGACCGTGCCGCGCCACATGTTGCGGGGAAGTTCGGGACGCTACGCTGGACTTACCGTGGCTCTATCCGTCCTTGTGGCGTTGCGCACCGCCGGAGTCAAGCAACGCGGGGCCACAGCAGCAGTGGAAGGATTCGGCAAGATGGGAAGTGCGGTTGCGCTGGCGTTGCATGAAAGAGGAGTGAAAGTGGTGGCCGTGTCCACGAAGGAAGGCGCGCTCTTCGACGGTGATGGTCTCGATGTGCCTGACCTGCTTCGGAGGCAGGCACATTATGGCAAGTCATTTGTTCACAAACCGATAGATGCGGACCGTATTCCTGTCGGTGAGATTCGACGTCTCGCGGTGGATGTACTCTGCCCTTGTGCAGTGCCTGAGAATCTTGAGGACGAGGTTGTAGGGCAACTGCGTTGTCGGGCTCTCGTCCCCGGTGCAGCGATGCCGCTGCATTCCACAGGCGAGGATTCCATAGTACGGAGGGGGATACTCTACGTTCCTGAGCTTGTGGCAGGGTGTGGTGATGCGCTTGCCGGAGTGCTTCTGTCATCAGGACTGACTGACGCAGGTGTGAGAGAGTTCATTGAGCGACGCTTTACCCCCTTACTTGAGTGGCTTGTGGAGGCGGCAGACCGCAAGGGCATACCACTCCATGAGTACGCGACGCACTACTCCGAAGAGCGTTTTGCCCGGAGAAAGCGTGCCTCAGATGAGGGGCGACGGGTGAGTCGCTACGAACTCGCCATGGGGCTGTATCATCGCCGCCTTGTGCCGTCCGTCTTCGTTCGCCGTGTCTCAGTGAATGCCATTGCCTCGCGACTGCTGCCTGACGGTGATGATGGCGATGTGCCCATGGAATGGGCCCACGCTGCCGGCAGACCATAGACTCGTTCTATTCAAGGCGAGTGTGTGAAAGAACGCACTGCTTCGCATCTGCCTTTCCAGACCGTACTCTTCGCCATTCTGTCGCGATGGTGTCCGCGTTCGCGACCGGCTGCGCACAACAATGGGACGGGCGTTGTACGTCCGTCCCAATGAAGATTCGTAGAAGTGGTACTACACTTCGTTCTCGAACACCGCGCCCGTGCTTGCGGATGAGACCAGCTTGCTGTAGCGGCCCAGATAGCCTTTTCTGACCTTTGGCACGAATGGCGGGAGCGATGCCAGTCGCTCGTCTATCTCTTTCTTGTCCAGCTTGACGTCAAGGGTACGTTTCGTTATGTCGATACGGATGATATCGCCATCGCGAATAGCGGCGATCGGCCCTCTCGCAGCGGCTTCCGGCGAGACATGACCGATGGCTGCGCCCCGTGAGCCACCGGAGAACCGCCCGTCGGTGATGAGCGCTACGGTCTTGTCTGCTCCCATTCCGGAGAGCAACGACGTTGGGGTGAGCATCTCCCGCATGCCGGGGCCGCCCTTCGGTCCCTCGTAGCGAACGACGAGGACATCACCAGGCTGGAAGATATGGGATGTTATTGCCTTGGTGACCTCTTCCTCGCTGTTGAAGCATCGCGCCGGTCCCTCGTGCACCATCATCTCTTCGGCCACGCCTGCTGCCTTGACGACGGCGCCGTCAGGGGCAAGATTGCCTGTGAGTATCGCGATGCCGCCGGTCTTGTGGAGGGGTTCGCTGAACGGATGGATGACTCTCCTGTCGCGCACTTCTGCATCCCTGTACACGTCGCCGATAGTCTTTCCCGTGACTGTCATGGCACCGGGCTTCAGTCGCTTGGATATCTCCTTCATGACTGCCGGGACGCCCCCAGCTACATCGAGGTCGGCGAGACCGTACTTTCCGTATGGCCGCATGTCGCAGATGTGGGGTACTGCCTGGCTTATCTCATCGATGCGTGAGAGAGGGAAGTCCACCCCTGCCGCGTGGGCGACCGCCGGTACGTGAAGTACCGTGTTGGTGCTGCCTCCCAGGGCCATGTCTACAGCGAATGCGTTGTGGAACGCGTCGGGTGTCAGGATATCGAGGGGTTTCAGTCCCTTCTTGAGCACTTCCATGACCTGCTCCCCCGCGAGGAATGCGAGTGCGAGTCTCCGCCCTTCCGGTGCGGGAATGGTGCCGTTGCCGGGAAGTGCAAGGCCGAGAGCTTCGGTGAGGCAGTTCATCGTGTTGGCTGTGGCGATAGGGGAGCAGCTTCCACACCCTGGGCAGGCGCGTTGCTCCAGTTCCTCAAGTTGCTTTTCCGTCATCTGGTGGGCGAGTACTTTGCCGGCACCCTCGAAAGCGTGGATAAGGTCTATGTCGACGGGGCCGTTCTCGCCGGCCATCCTGCCCGGAAGCATGGGGCCACCGGACACGAACACACAGGGGAGATTCAGCCTCGCGGCAGCGATGAGCATGCCGGGGACAATCTTGTCGCAATTCGGTATGAACACCAGTGCGTCGAAGGCATGCCCCTCGGCCATAATCTCCACCGCGTCCGCGATGAGTTCACGGCTGGGAAGGCTGAACTTCATGCCGTAGTGGTTCATGGCGATGCCGTCGCAGACGCCGATGGTGTTGAACTCAAACGGGACTCCTCCGCCTGCGCGGATTCCCTCTCTTACGGCATTCGCGACGGATTGAAGATGCATGTGACCGGGGATGACTGTGTTGTAGCTGTTGACCACGCCGATAAACGGTCGTTCCATGTCCTCTTTCGGATGGCCGAGCGCGTAGAGTAGCGAGCGGTGTGGTGCGCGCCCTACACCTTTCTTGACTGAATCACTCTTCATCGGTTTCCTCCTCCTGCGTTACGGATCCCGGTAGCAATGTCCATGCCCCTTGCGAGGCATTATCATGGAGGCGTCGGCAGGCACCTGGGGTGGGTGGCAGATGTCTACAGGCGTCCCGTGTGTGACAGGAACACGATTGTCATGAAGCAGAGCCAGACGAAAGTTGGCCCCACGAGCAACGCGGCGTCTCTTGAACGAATCCACATGAAGACGATGGTTGCAAGAGACAGTAATCCCGCAGCGATTGTCCCGAGGAGTCCTGCAGTCATGTTGTCTATTGTCAAGACATAGAATGGCCAGAGCAGGCAGACCGCGATGAGGAGCGTCACGAGGTTGCGAGCCTTGACCACGCCGATGATTGTGTAGGAGTTCAGCATCCATCGAGCTGAACCCATCAGAACGAAAAGCACGAGCCATACGATGGCTGCAGCCCAGTAAGGTGGCTGGAACCAGGGTCTTCCCCCTGCTTCTGCGGTCGAATCCAATCCGAGGAAGAAGACAAGGCCGTGCAGAATGAGTGCAGCAGCCAGGGGTACTACGATGTTAAGAACCAGTGATTGCCTGTCATCTCGATTCAGGGCGTCCATGAGGTGATTCATGTCATCTACAACTGTATCGCACTCGCAACGTTCTGCAAAGACCTCATGACGGGTCAATGGCGATGCTGCTGAGGCAACGTGTTCGAATCAGGCGATAGGAGCAAAGGGGACCCCTGCATTTCTTCCTGCGAGGGGTCCCCATGTGATTGTCGATGTGGCAAGGTGCTAGGCAACTGGTGTGGTGGTGTAGCGCTCGTTAATGGCATCGTCTTCTGCCAGTCCGATAGTCTTCTCTATATCTATGGGGCTTGGACCGGGCAGCAGGGCAGGCTTGTCAGTCCCCTTCTCGATGTCGGCCTTGAAGCTGCGTGCAGTCTCCCTCATGGCGTGTGCGGCGGCCATGAACATGGGCTGAACGTGGAAGACACCCCTGAAACCCATCTCAACCAGTTCGTTGTGGGGCAGGAATGCATGCATCGTGCGGGCTGCCTGAATCGTGGCGATGGGCACACCTGCATTCTTCGCTATCTTTCTCAGGTCCTCCGGGTCCTCGAAACCAATAACCAGGACCATGTCGGCTCCTGCGGCGACGTACTTGCGGGCACGGTCGATAATCTCGTCCGTGGATACGTAGCCATCCGTCCTGGCCATGATGAAGAAGTCAGGGTCAACCTTTGCCTCAACAGCCGCCCGAATCTTCTGCACCATCACTTCTACGGGAACCAGTCCGCCTCCACCCATCGCGGAACAGCGTAGCGGACGGGTGAGGTCCTCGATGTAGAGGCCTGCGATGCCGGTCTGTTCCGCGAGCTGCACCGTACGACGCACGTTGATGGGGTCTCCAAATCCGTCGTCGCAATCCAGAATGACAGGTACGGATACGCGCGAGACTACCCTTCGGGCGGCGTCCACCATCTCTGTCTGTGTGATGTAACCGGTGTCGGTCTTTCCTATCTGAGACCAGGATTCCATCGAACCGAAGATAGTCAGCACCTCAAATCCCTCTTGCTCGGCGACGATGGCGCTATAGGGGTCCCATACACCCATGCTGACGAGTGGCTCGGTCCGGGTCAGTATCTCTCGGAGTTTCTTAATTTGTTCGCTCATTGGTCCTCCTGTGTGCTGTTGGAGACTGCCTGTGTATGTCAGTCGCGCTATTGTACCGTTTCGCACCGCCATGTGCGAGTTGGGTGAAGCCCCTGGTTTTGCGTCTCAGCACGAATAGACGAAGAGATGGTGGATAGGATAGGCTGCTCTCGACAAGGTGGGAAATGATGCGAATACAACGTCCGGCATTCTATGGCTGGGTGGTGGTTGCAGGGTGCTTCATCGCCATGCTCTGCATGGGGGAAGTGATGTGGTCTTTCGGTGTCTTCTTCAAGGCACTGCAGGGGGAGTTTGGCTGGAGTAGAAGCATTACATCATCCTGCTACACGTTCATGGTGGTCGGCTATGCCATCTCCGCCATCGTGGCAGGCAGACTCTCCGATCGGTATTCAGCCCGCCCGGTACTTCTTGCCAGTGCGTTGCTCGCGGGTCCTGCGATTGCACTATGCAGTCGAATCGAGACGGTACTGCAACTGCAATTGCTTCTGTTCGTAGCCGGACTTGGTGCCGGCGTCCTGTTGTCCGTCCCTTCCTCAACAGTGCAGCGCTGGTTCCACAACAGGTCGCGAAGTGCGATGGCCCTGGCCCTGGTGATGTCAGGGGTGGGTGTTGGCGCACTCGTGTTTGCGCCCGTCATCAACCACATCATAGCCACCACGGGATGGCGACAGGCCTTCGTGTTCGCCGGACTGTTCTATTTCATCGCTGTCACGGTCGCCGCAGTACTCGTTCGCCCGCTGCCGCGTTCGTCTTCAGAACCTTCCAGTGCGGGTGAGACTCAGGGCGCACGCAGTTCTGTCGCGAGGCAACTTGTGCGTACGCCGCGTTTCATCGCACTTGTGGCCGTGCTGATGGCAAGTGTGTTCAGTTTTCAAGTGCTGTCGGTCCACCTTGTACCGCTGGCAACCGATGCGGGCATCTCGCCGGAGATTGCGGCGGCCGCTCTCGGCCTGGCGGGGGCGTTCTCTGTGGTGGGGAGACTGGTCTGTGGCCTTGTCTCAGGCAGAATCGGATGGCGGTGGGCACTGGCCCTCGCGGAGATCGGCATAGGCGTTGCGGTGCTGTTCCTGCTGGTTGTGGACGAAGCATGGATGCTCTACTGCTTTGTGGGCGTGTACGGATTGGCTCAGGGGGTCAGGGCGGTCTCGGTCTCCGGGGTGATAGGCTGCCTGTTCGGCATGCGGGCCATCGGTGAACTCATCGGCATAGCAATGGCGTGCGCCCAGCTTACAGCCGCGCTTGGACCCTATGCGGCAGGATATCTGCACGATGTACTGGGCAGCTACACCCTCATCCTGTGGGTGATAGGCATCGCACTGCTCGTGTGCGCGGTGGTCGTTCTCAAGTTCCTTGTGGCACCGGTGGAGAAGCGTGTCCTTTCTGAAGAACCCACGTCCGGTGTCTAGCCTCGTTCTGCCTCAATGCAGGCAAGGGTGGCTTGGCGCGTAGGCTGTCTCCTACCAGAGCCCGATGACGTCCTTCAGTATCAGCGTTGCACTGATGCAGAGGAGAACGATACCGAAAACCTTGCGAACCTGTCCCGGGTTGAGTCTTGAAGCCATAAATCGAGAGCCGAGTTGACTGCCGGCAAGCACTGCGAGTGCTGACAGAAGCCAGAGGCGCCACACCGGTTCAGCCTCCATGAGTACGTGCGAGGTGAAGCTGGAGAGGCCTGAGAATGTGACCACGAGCGCGGACGTTGCGGCCGCGGCCTTTGCCTCGATGCCCGCAAGGTAGAGAAGCGGCACTACGAAGCTGCCCCCACCCCTGCCAATCAGCCCCGCAACGAAGCCCAGTACGGAGCCTCCGCTCAGCCCGAAGACCATGCGTCGACGGGGAGTACCCACCATGCTGTGCCCTGATGTGCGCCCCCTGAGCATGAGGATGGCCGCAGCGGCGGTGAAGAGGGCGAAGCACACGATGAGCGCCTCCACCGGAACCTTCGTGTTCACCAGCGCACCGAGCGGCGCGAACACAACCATGGTCAGTCCGAATGGGAGCGCAACCCTCCAGTTGATAAGGCCCTTCCTTCCGTAGACGAATGAGGCGGATGAAGTGTTCACCACGTTCAGCAGCATGCCCAGAGGGATGGCTTCTGTCCTGAAGTCCATGCCCATCCAGAACAGGATGGGGATATACAATTGTGAACCACCCATGCCGAGCATGGAGAACACGAACGAGATGCCGAAGAAGAGGGGAACGACTACGTATTCCATCTGTTTCTACCTGGGAGACCTGGTTGACTGCGCTCGTTGCTTGCACCCGTCCTATGCGAGAGGTGTGAGTCAGTGTCTCCTACAGACATGATACTTTAGTGGGCCGATGCCCGCACGTATGGTGACCCTTATACACTCGAAGACTGCTGCTATCGTGTGGCATGAGGGACCATCCATCCCGAAGTGGAACCGCTCTCCACTATTGGGTTTGCTGCAACATCCGTGCCCTCTCGCTTGGAACGGACGAATTCTGGCGGGCCGGTCGCGAAGTTTCGCCGCAAGGGCGAAGTGCGCCATGAAGGTGTATGGATTGCAGCACAGGAGGTCTCTCGTTCTGTACAATCCACATGTAGTAAACGGTCCGGAGCCCGCTCTCAACGACCGGCCCTGACCTTGACACATCTGATACCTGGAGGCATCTATGAGCAGGCGAACGGATACTCTGGAGTTCCTTGATGGCAACAGGGAGAAGCTTGTCTCTCTGGCGAAAGACATCTGGGAGCATCCCCAGACGGGGTTCAAGGAGACGTACGCATCCGACCTCATTGCGAAGACCCTCGGAGAGGCAGGATTTCGAATGCAGAGGCCAGTGGCAGGTATTCCGACGGCCTTTGTGGCGGAGTGGGGGCAGGGCTCTCCTGTAATCGGCGTCCTCGGAGAATATGACGCGCTGCCAGGCCTGTCACAGAAGGTGAGCGCGGTGAAGGAGCCTGTCGTTGAGGGGGACGCCGGGCACGGCTGCGGACATAACCTGTTGGGTGTTGGTGGGCTCGGGGCAGCACTTGCTGTGAAGCATGCCGTGGAGTCCTCCGGTGCCTCCGGCACAATCCTCTACTTCGGTTGTCCGGCTGAAGAAACGCTCATGGGCAAGGTGTTCATGGCGCGAGAAGGCTTGTTCGACGGGCTCGATGCGTGTGTGACGTGGCACCCGATGTTCGCAAATACGATCTGGGCGTCTGCATCCACCGCGGTCAATTCCTTCAAGCTGAGTTTCCAGGGAGTGACGGCTCATGCGGCCGCGGCCCCGGAGGCGGGGCGTAGCGCGCTCGACGCGGTGATGTTGACGGACGTGGGAGTCAACTTCATGCGGGAGCACATGCCCACGGATGTCCGGGTGCACTGCGTGGTGACCAATGGTGGACTTGCGCCGAACATCGTTCCGGAGTTCGCCCAGAGCTGGTACTACGTTCGCGCACCAGGGCGCGCACTTGTAAAACAGGTGTATGAGCGCGTGCTCAATGTGGCGCGCGGCGCGGCGATGATGACGGAGACCAGGCTGGAGGTTCAACTCGTTGCTGCGTGTCACGATGTCCTGCCCAACAGGGCAATCGGAGACGTCCTGCTTCGCAGCATGAAGCAGGTGGGCCCACCGGAGTTCGACTCTGCAGACACCGCATTCGCCGAACAGTTGAAGGGCACATTGCCGGCAGGCATGGCTGATGATGCCATGAAAAAGCTCGGCCTTCCGAGGGACAAGGTGGGCGACCCTCTGTGTACCGCCGTGCTGGATGAAGTGGCCTCGATGGCGCGGGGCGTGGTGGAGCCGGTATCGACGGATGTGGGTGACGTGTCCTACATCACGCCTACAGCCGAGCTTGTTGCCTGCTGCTTTCCCCTGGGCGTGCCGCTGCACTCATGGCAGGCAACGGCTTCCAGTGGCTCACAGATCGGCTTCAAAGGCATGATGTTCGCGGCGAAGACGCTCGCGCTCACCGTGCTGGAACTGCTCGACAGCCCTGAGACGCTCAGAGTTGCGAGGGAGGAACTCGATGCAGCCACCGGCGGCAAGCCGTACGCGTGCCCGCTTCCCGGCGAGCTGAAACCCGTGGTTGACTGAGCGGGTAGTGCTACTCTGACTTGCGGCCAGGGCGTGATACCATTCCCAGTCACACTGCATCAAGGAAGAGAATCATGGATGAGTACATACGAAAGATACCTGAGCCAATCGGATTCCACCTGGCGCGCCTGGACAAGCTGATGCAGGAACACTTTCCCGGCGTAGTGAGGTCGAACTCCGGTACGGTTGATGCCGAGGGGTGGCTCGACTACGCCGTGCCCCGAGGCGATGGGCAGAACGTATCGTTTGCAGGGGCCCGGTTTCGGCGGGACAAGTCTGTGGCGTGGACCGTCCTGCTGTCGGTGAAGCCTGACGAAGACCCACAGGAATGGGTGCATGAGAACGTGAGCAAGGTGGCCCGTTTACCGTTTGCCTTCGGTCTCCCCCGCCCGCACAGGAAGGACATCTCGGACGACGAGTGGCAGTACGTGCTGGAACTCGTTTCGCAGGCGTATGCGGCCGCGTGGAAGGCAGCGGCCGACTGAACAGACCAGGCCGCAGTAGCTAGCGGTCGAACGTCCGGTAGTCCGGGCCCAGGTCCACGGTTGTGGTCAGGCCGCCATCGACTGCGAGTGTCTGTCCCGTGATGTAGGCCGCCTCATCTGCTGCCAGGAAGAGGACCGCCGCCGTGATGTGGGCGGGCTTTCCCCAACCGAGCGGGATGGATTCTCCTATCTGTGTGGCCGCAGGCGTCTGTCGCAGCTTCTCATTGATTGGAGTGGCGGTGTAGCCGGGTGCCACGCTGTTCACACGTATACCGTGGGGTGCCAACTCAAGTGCCCACTGCCGGGTCAGCCCGTTGATGCCTGCCTTGGACGCGGCATACGCTGTTGAGATACAGCCTACGATTCCGGCAACCGAGGAGATGTTGACGATTGCCCCCTTGCGGCGCTCCATCATTGAGGGTGCAACCGCCCGGGCACAGAGGAAAGGTCCTTTCAGGTCTGTGTCTATCTCCCTGTCCCAGTCTTCCTCGGTCGTTCCCACGAGTGAGCGGCGCCGTATGATGCCCGCGTTGTTGATGAGTACGTCCACCCGGCCGTAGGTGCGTATTGTCTTCTGCACCATGTGGTCGACCTCGTCGGCCTTCGTGACGTCGCACTTCACTGCCATGGCGATGCCACCTGCGGCGGTAATGCTGTCGGCGACGCGTATGGCGGCATCACGGTCGATGTCTGCGCAGATCACATGTCCTCCCTCCCGGGCGAACGCGAGGCAGTAGTCTTCTCCCAGCCCTGAACCTCCGCCGGTCACGATAATAACCTGGTCTGCAAATCTACCCGTACTCATCGGACTTCCCTCCTTTGTGGAAAGGATGCCAGCTACCTTGTGCGGGGCAACGCTCGTGCATCAGCCTCGCAGACGGGAGTGTAGGCTTATGTCCTTTTCAGGTCAATGGGCGCTATGCTTGTGCGAGTCCAAAACGGGAGGGGTTCGTGCGGACCTCATTGATGAAGTCCGGGACGATGTCCGCGATGGTCTCGTACTCGGGCTTCCAGCCCCATTCCTTTCGCGCGACCGAGTCGTCGAACGTCTCGACCTTCGCCGTTGCATAGTAGTCCATGATGACCGGGTCGGGATTGTAGCTGATGGCCGCATCGGGGATGTGCTTCAGCACCTCGTGCTCTATCTCCTTCGCACTTGGCGTGGGCACGAGTCCGCCGACGTTGTAGTTCACCATCTGGATGCTGTCGAACGGTGCATCCGCGACCATGGTGAGAGCGCGAATCGCATCCCTGAAGTACATACCGGGGCCTTTCGTGCCGGGAGTGACGAAGCACTCGAAGGGCTTGCCCTGGGCCGGATACTCAATCATCCATGAGTTGTACTGCGCCACGGTTCTCTGTGTGGTCCCCGGGCCGATGACGGAGGGGTAGCGGATAGAGCGGAAGTCCAGACCGAACTTCGTGCGGTAGAAGCGGCCGAGGCCCTCACAGTAAAGCTTGCCTGCTCCGTACATGGTGGCCGGTCTCTGCAGCGTCTCATCGGTGACCACCTTGCCCGCACCGTGGGCATACGTGCCGATGGTGCTGGTGAAGATGAATCTCGGTACCTCAAAGAGACGGGCGGCCTCCAGCATGTTCATGGTACCGACCACATTCGTCTGGAAGGACGCCCAGGGGTTGACCTGAGATGTCGTGCTCAGCATGGAACCCATGTGAAAGATGCGCTCGATGCGGTGGTCCTTCACCGCGTTGAATACCTCTGACCCATAGGCGAGGTTGCCTCGTATAATAGTGATGTCCTTTGCGATGTCGGCGATGCGGCTCATGTTGGTGGTCGGGCCGAAGGTGACGACTTCATCTCCCTGTCCGACCAGTGTGCGCACAAGCTCCGTGCCTATGTAGCCGGTGCCTCCTGTGACGAGTACTCTCATGTGATGATTTCTCCTTTGTCGGTGGGCAAGGTTGCGAAGGCGCTGTCGCCCTGCGCGAGAAGGATGATGACGGCAATCCTGTCAGGCATGGTCGCCATCCTCTCACAGTGCAGCACTTCTCTGATTATGCCGAGGTGAAATGGGCGATGCAAAGAAAGGGAGGCTTCTTCGCAGCGTCCAAGAGTCGGGAGGTGTGACTGCCGTCACTTCAGGCAAGACCGTACTGCGATGGGTTCTTTGTGACTTCCCTGATGAAGTCCGGGACTACCACATCGAGGGTTTCGTACTGCGGCATCCAGCCCCATTCTTCGCGGGCACAGGTGTCATCGAATGTCACTGTCTTTGCGGTCTCGTAGAACTTCATCACCACCGGGTCCGGTTCGTAGGTCACGTCCGCACCGGGGAAATGCTTCCGAATCTCCAACTCGATGTCCTTGGCGGAGGGGGTGGGATTGAGACCGCCTACGTTGTAGTTGACCATGGCGATGCTGTCGGCAGGGGCATCGGCAATCGTTGAGATTGCCCTGACTGCATCCTTGAAGTACATGCATGGACGCTTCGTCTCAGGCGTGACGAAGCACGGGAATGGCTTGCCGAGTATCGGGTACTCAATCATCCAGGAGTTGTACTGGGCTACTACACGGACCTTCGCGCACGGACTCATGATGGAGGGCAGGCGTACCGACCTGAAATCGAGCCCGAACCGGGTGCGGTAGAAGCGGCCGAGATTCTCTCCGTACAGCTTGCCCGTTCCGTACATGGTGGCCGGCCTCTGGAGAGTCTCGTCAGTGACCACCTCGCCTGCGCCGTGGGCGTAGGTGCCGATGGTGCTGGTGAAGATGAACTGCGGCACGTCGAAGAGACGGGCAGCTTCCAGCACGTTCATCGTGCCGACGACGTTGACCTGGAAGGCAGCCCACGGGTTGGCGTTGGAGGGGAGGCTCAACATGGAGCCGAGATGGAATATGCGATCGATGCGGTGGTTCTTCACGGCGTTGAAGACTTCTGACTGGTATGCAAGGTTGCCACGGATGATGGTGATGTCCTTCGCGATGTCAGCCACGCGGCCGGGGTACGACGTCGGCCCGAAGGTGAGAACCTCATCACCACGTTCAAGGAATGAGCGGACAAGCACGGATCCTATTGAGCCGGTGCCTCCGGTGACAAGTACGCGCATTGCCGTGGTCCTCCTTTTGCCCGTGGACAAAGTCATGGAGCAAGGCGCGGAAGAGATTCTGCAGTCAGTTTCGTGAGACATGGCCGCTGCATGCTTCTCACGCGCGCGGCTCGATTATGCGGTGTAGAGAGTGTTTCTGCAACGTACCGGCCACCTTGTGATTCTTGTTGGAGTTGCTATCTGTGCGATAATCGGCGCCATGAAGATAGTTGCGATTGACGGCAGCCCACATGGTGACCGGGGCAACACGGGAATGCTGCTGGAGCGATACCTCGCTGGCGCAGCCGAAGCCGGAGCCGAGGTGGAGCGAGTCTCTGCCTACAAGCTCAAGATGGAGCCGTGTTGTGTGCGCATGCCCTGCTGGTACAAGACGTTTGGAGTCTGTATCTACAAGGATGAGTGCTCCGCACTGATGGACCGCATGGCGCAGGCAGATGCCTGGGTGCTTGCCTCTCCCGTGCATGTGGGAGGCATGACGCACGGCCTCACGCGCGTGCTTGAGCGCTCCATAATGCTGCTTTCACCGTATTTCGAGGTAGGAGCGGATGGCCGCTCGCGGCACGTGACGTCGCCGGATGCAACGAACCGGAAGATGGTGCTTGTGTCCACGTGCGGATTCTATGAGGATGACGCGTTTGCGCCGCTCGTCGCACAGACCGAAGACCTGAGCCATTCCCACGGAATGCAGTTCGCCGGTGCGCTGTTGCGGCCCCACGGCCTGGCACTCCGGTTCATGAAGGCGCAGGGGCTCGGCGTTGAAGAAGTGCTACAGGCGGCCTACGACGCAGGGAATGAGCTTGTCCTCACCGGTTCGATGAGCGATGAGACGCTGCAGAAGGTGCGGCAGCCCCTCATGAGCCAGGAAGACTTCATCGCGATGATGAACAGCGCCTTCGACCGTCGCCTTGCCTGCTCGGGTGGACAGTCTGGACCCTGCTAGGGTCCGCGAAGGCCTGTCTCACAACCCCGTCGAACGCTCAATCGCATCGACCGGACACACATCGGCGCATCTGCCGCACTCCAGGCAATGTGCCTGGGCGATGACGTACGGGTCGCCCTTGGAGATGATGCCTTCGGGGCAGGCGTCAGCGCATGCGCCGCAGCCGATACAGTTGTCTGTGATGCGATAGCCATACGGTCTCGCCTCCGCCCCGCCGAAGGCGAAGCGTTGCCGGGCAGGAGTTGAACTGGAAAGTTCAAATAGCTCCCCGCGGCCGCGGTACACGTGAAAGCCGTCGAGGATATCGCGCTTCTCTCCGGGGTAGATGTCCTTCATCATCGGGTTTGCTTCAAAAACGCGGTCGACCAAATCCCTGTCTTCCACCTTTCGCACGTCACCCACCAATCGAACCGCCACCCAATCCTTCGTTATCGCCGAGAGAGCGACAATCGGAACCGCTTCAAGCTGTTGATAGAAGGCTTTGCCGCGCGCGGTGACGAAGTAGAGTCCGTCATCATCTACCAGCATCACGTCGATGATGCGCGAGGCAGGCTCTCCACCGTTGACGGTGGAGAATGTGACCGATTTCACCTCTCGCAGCATTCGTAGCGCGTTTCCTGCACTATCATCCATTGTTCATCACACTCACGTAGCGAATCCCGATGGTGGACGCGGCGCATCTTCCTGTGGCAGAAGGCTCCGCGCCATTCGCCGCTTGGAAGAAAGGAATCTCCTTCTCCTTGCAGGGACCGTTCCCCGGCCAATCGCGTCCCGGTCGGGCTACTTCACCAGCTTCGCTTCGGCGTCGGCCAGCGCTTTTTTCGCAACTACCAGCTTCTTGTACTTCGCGAACAGCTTGTCCGCGTTCCCCGCTTCTGCCGCCTTTGCCATGTCTCCCTCGATCTCCGCGACGTCCAGCCGCTGGTAGTAATCCAGAGCTTCCTTCAAGTGCGCCAGCACTATCATGCCGGTCAGCACGGGATGGTTGTTCGTCACGTTCGCATCGGGGTACATGAAACCGTGTTCCAGTTCCACGTCCAGTCCCATGCGAAAATCCTCGACAGCAATCGGCATCCCTGCGGTGTTCACCACGCCGAGCACCTTCTGAGCCTCTTCGGCGGTCACGCTCGCGTCCTTCAGTGTGGTCCAGTCGCGGAATCCAAGCTCCTTGCAGACTCTCTTCACTTCATCAACAGTGATGTACTCAGGAATCTTCATCTCATCCTCCTTTCGATTCGCCCAACCTAATGATAGCCGATTCGGGTCGTACAGGGTCGAGTTTCTGTGACTTCGCAATCGGGATGAGAGGGTGGAGGAGAGATTGAGATTCGGATGGAATAGAATACCGGAGACACTACGCGGACTGCGGGCGTATGACGGGAACGGCCTGTGGGGGGCGAGTAGCAACAAGAGATTCCGCCACGGATGAAAGGAGGGTGACATGACTGAACCTGTAGAGACGAGGGCGACTGAAGAGGAGATGAAGAGGGTGATGCGCTGTTGGGGACTACCTGAGATTCAACTTGGCCCGGGTGCGGTGGCTCACCTGCTTGGTTCGGAGAGAATGACGGCCAGCTTCATCGTGCAGGAGCCGCACTGTTCTTTCAAGGTACACAGCCACGACAATGAGGAAATCGTCATCGTGTTCCAGGGAGAGCGTGACGAGATATTGGATGGGAAGCTCTATCGCATCACGGAGGGCGACATCATGATTGTGCCTCCTGGCTCCGCACACGGTTCCTACACGCACGAATCCGGCTGCAAGGTGCTGGAGGTATTCGCGCCTCGCCGTGAAGACCTGCTGGCGAGGTTGCCGTAGCTCCGGGGGATTCTTCTTCAGCAGCCGTGCGCTTCCTGACGACACCCCTGTACGCGATTGGTGTCGCAGATTCGGTTGCGCTACTATTCACGGCCATCGAGGCGGAAGGAAGGAGATAACGACCATGCTGGCAGATGACCTGAAGGACTATGCAAAGAGTATTCCTGCGGACCTCAAGGAGAAGAAGGGCGTGTATACGCTCGAGTTCACCGTTGCCGAGCGGAAGGTGTTTCTTTCTAAGAAGAAGCTGACCTACAGCGCGAAGTTTCGCATCGATGACGCGAAGAAAGAAGTGCGCTTCACCGAGATGCTGAAGGAGGCCAGTTCAGGCATGTCCTCCGGCGACAGCGACTTCGGGCCGGGGTTCGGTTTCAAGAAAGAGACGTACAAGACCGGCACGGGACCGAGGGAAGGGGTCATCGAGCAGCAATCGGAACTCTTCGGGAAGCAATACACCTATACCTTCGACTTCAAGACGGTACGGACTGCGATAGAAGCGGCAGCAACGGCTGCAGGCTATGCCTTGAAGTATCAGATGACACCGGTCGGCTTGTAGTCCGGCGCCGCGTTGTTGCAGTCCTTGAGCGGAAGACGCACACGGGGGGCAGTGGTAGCACTGTCCACTGTTTCGATTGTCGTAGCGGGCAGCCTTTGTGTGCTGCACTTCACGTGCACCCCCGACCGTTCGAGAGAGTCGGAGTCCGATTCTTGCTACTGACGACTTGGGCCTATTTCGGGAACTTCGTTGTCAGCCCTGTGCGGTCCCTTGCCATGTCCGGCCAAGCCTGGAATCCCCAAGGCGCGATGGGACGAACGTAGATGCCTTTGGTCAGTGCGCCTGTAACACCTTCCACGAGCCATTCGAACTTGCCGTATGGCCAGCCGGCCACCATCTCGTAGTCGTAGGCCATTGCGAACTTGCGTTCGCCGATGTCCGTGATGGCCAGTCTCAATTCGTCGTGTACAAACGGTGCGGCGACACATTCACGGCAGGTACCGCCGTGGCCGTTGGTTTCCAGCTTCACCCTGTCGCCACCCTGCCATATCTGGCCGTAGACCATGCTCAGCATCTGGTCCGGCGTGCCGTACGCAAGGACAACATCCGGCTCTTCAGGCATCTTGTTGAGCGGCGCGAAAAGTGCGGCCTCAAATGAGCCTGCCGGAATCACGTCGCCCTCCGCGAGTCTGGCGGTTGCTTCGGCATCCTTCGCCCACATGCCTGCGTTGCGTGTTCCGTCCTTGAAATCATCCTCGATGTCCCAGAATCCCAGTGCGGCCCCTCCCACCTGGCAGTGGTAGCACTCGTTCTTCGTAGCGAGCACGGGTTTGCGGTAGTATCTCGAGAATCCTGCCACCTGGCAGGCTGCGCAGGGGAAAGCAAGCGGCGCAACATCCTTCGGTGCATCGTCGAGCTTCTTGTAGAACTTGACCCCCAGTGGTGGCGTCCGCAGCTTCAGCAGTCCGTCAAGTTGCGCTCCGAGTTCTGCCCACTTTTCCATCGTCGGGTGACCTCCTCAATTCTCCGTCTTCGAAGACGTGTTGCGGATGATAGTCGTACACGACGGAAAAAGCGATACCTGCTTGGTGAGACTGTGACTGTTGACCTACCGACTTCGGATAGAGAGGTGGTCTTCACGTATCGACAAACGAAGGCGGATTGACTACCATTGCTGCCACTCCATCTATGTAGTCAGAAAAATGAGTACCCCTATTCGAGTGCTACTTGCCGATGACCACGCGGTCTTGAGGAGTGGGCTTCGGGCTCTCCTTGAGATGGAGGAGGACTTGCAGGTAGTGGCGGAGGCGTCGAACGGTCTCGACGCTGTTAGGCGCATTGAAGAACTCCTACCTGATATTGCTCTCACGGACCTCAGTATGCCGGGGATGAACGGTGTTGAGATTGCGCGTCAGGCCAAGAAAGTGTCGCCTTCCACGCGGGTCGTCATTCTAAGCGCGTATGGCGACAAGGAGTATGTTCGCGAGGCTCTGCAGGCAGGGGTTTGCGGGTATCTACTGAAGAAAATTGAGATGCCGTCGCTGGTAGCTTCACTGCGCTTGGTAATGGCAGGTGAGATGGTGTGGGACTCCGAATGTGCACAGAGCGCGCTTGCCGCACCGGCTAGCGGTGCGTCGGACCGTTCCGGAGGGATTGAGCTACCGCACCCCCGGGAGATGGAGGTCTTGCGCATGGCTGCGCGGGGCCGTGTTAACAAGGAGATTGCGTTGAAGCTCGGAATAAGCCAGCGGACGGTGCAGACACATCTACTGAATACCTATCGCAAGCTGGGCGTTGACAATCGAGCCTCCGCAGTTCTTTGTGCAGTCAAGCAGGGTTGGATTGGCCTAGACGAACTCACATGACACGTATTTCCATTCGACTTCGAGGAACGATCAATCGCACGATGATCCTGGCAACCTGTGGGACAGCACAATCCATCGTGATTGCGTGTCTTTCGGGAGTGCGGACGCACCAGGGTGATGGAGGCATCGAATGAGTGCGACTCAGATTGATGCTTTCTCATCATTGTTCATTGACAGTGCACGGTGTCCGATGTTTGTGGTGAACAGCGAAGGAAGGATTCTTCGCTCCAATCGGCGCGCAGCGCAGAAGCTCGGGAGACGCAAATCTGACCTTCGTGGCAAAGAACTGTCAGAGGTTGTTCGAGTCACGGGTGACGAACGATGGCCGTTCAATTCATCCGGGGCGGACGTAATTCCTGGTGTAGCATCGCGGAATGGTGCACTGCTGACGCTTGCGGGTGACCCACTCCAAGTGGAGTTGATGGTGCAGGCCGTGGATAGGCAACAATCGCCTCGCTATCTGATACTCGCGAAAGAAAAAATCGTGGAGTGCGACCTTGCTTCTGCACAGGAAGTGAGGCTGAGGGAAATTTCCGAGGCACAGGAACGTGAGAGACAGCGAATCGCACGCGAACTGCATGATGAGGCCTTGCAGGGCCTCCTGGTTGCCGGTATTGAAGTGGAGCGGCTCATACACGATTCCGCATCGAAAAAACGATTGTCGAGCCAATCCTTGCAGAGTCTCCGAGAACTGCTTCGGGTGGTAGAAGATGATGTGCGACAAATATCCGGGCGTATGCGGTCTGATACCGTGCCACACTGCGGTCTGTTGGATGCTGTCAGTAATTGCGTCCAGTCATTACAGTTGCGCGGACTGGATGCTGATCTGCGATTCTGGGGCGCGCCTGTTCCCGTGGACCCGAACATACAGATACTGGCCTATCGCATTGTGCAGGAAGCCCTGTTGAACGTCACGCGCCATTCCGGCGCAACTCGTGTCCGAATCACGGTGACATGCAGAAATGAGCGGCTGCGAATACGCGTTACTGACAACGGGAGAGGTTTCACGGTACCCACTGCCCTCGTGTCACATGGCCCGCTTGAGTACCTCGGTATCAAGGGTATGTATGAGCGGGCATCACTTATGAATGCTTCGCTTTTTATTGGCTCCCGTTCTGATTTGGGTACCTCTGTCATACTTCGCATTCCCATCGAAAGCCCGGGATAGTGATTCAGGGAAGTTCTGCCAATCCATGAACGACTGTCCAGACGTGTGCTTGCCAGTCACGTTGCATCCAGACAGGTAGGTCTTTCTGACTGCGTCGTCACACTTTGCTACGTATCGACTGCTACGTATCCTGACATGCGTACGCATATTCTCCAACCCAGACTACGTTCAGTGGCGGATGTATCTGCAACTCCGTACGCCTATTCTGCATGTGGGGTACTGAAGGACTGTGGAAGACAGTTCTCTATTGCCAATTGACGTTGACTGGTCCTGTCTTACGTTTCGGTGGATTGGAATGAATCTGGTGCGAAGAAGCCTCAGGGGCGCCTCGCTTCCGAAAGGCAGATTCGACGTCAACAGATCGGCACATGCAACGCAAAGGTTCCAGTATAGGAGGAGACCAATGTCGCAGAGTGAAGCCAAGAAGCAAGAGTTGATTGCCGGAGTATCGAAGAAAGCTGGCGACTATGAAGAAGTCGCTATCAGTTGTGCGCAAGGAACTCTTGTGGCTCTGACCGAAGGATTTGACCTTCCGTGTGGGGAAGACATGGTGGCCGCAATGTCCTTCATGCCTGGCATGGCCAGCAGGGATGAGACCTGCGGCGCGATGGTGGCGGGGCTTGCAGTACTGGGAATGGTCAACGGGAGAAAGAAGCTCTCAGATCCAAGCTATGGCACTCCCGAAGGCAAGGCCGAGTTCTTCAAGAGCAGAGAACGTGCGTATCGCTTCTGCGAGGAATTCAAGAAGGAGATGGGCAGCACCATGTGCGGCGACATCAGGAGGAGACTGTTTGGTCGGACGTACAACACCTTCATTCCGGAGGAGTTCGAGCAACTGGTTGCAGACGGAGCACAGAAGAAGTGCCGTGTTCCGCCCGAGGCGGCGGCACGGATTGTGGCGTCCATCATTCTAGAGATAAGGGAAGAAGAAGCCCGTTCCTGAATCCTTCAGGGAATTGAATCACCATCAGAGGAGCAACACGAGGATGCTTTCGGAAGATGAGAAGCAGGCAATCATAGAACGCGTATCGAAGAAGGCAGGAGACTACGAAGAGGCTTTCATCAGTTGTGCGCAGGGCACGTTGCTTGCTTTGCAGGAAGAGTTTCATCTTGGAGGCGGTACCGACATTATTCGTGCTGCCTCGTTCATGCCCGGGGTCGCAAGCCGAAAAGAGACTTGTGGCGCATTTCTCGGTGCATTGATGGCGCTTGGACTCCTCTTCGGTCGCGCGAACCCTCTTGACACTGCCTATAGCGGACTGGAATCCAGGGGAGAGTTTGCTGAGCGCAAGAAGAGAACCGCGTGGCGTTTCTGCGAGGAGCTCAAGAATGAACTTGGAAGTACCCAGTGCAGTCATGTGCACGCGAAGCTGATGGGCAAGGAATACGACTTCATGGATAGCGAAAGCTTCGGCGAATTCCTTAAAGATGGAGGGGCTCAACTGTGCCGGATTCCTCCTGAGAAGGCTGCGAGAATCGCAGCCAGAATCATTCTGGAGGAATACGACAGACAGGAGACCGCGAGCGTAGCCAGTGGTATGTAGATAGTGGGCATCATCTGCGATTGCGAGAGACAGAAAGAGGGATAGAAGTAGTCGATGCTACGAGAGCAGCAGGGCTACCGATTTCCATATTCGACAACTAGAACATAAAGGAGGAATGGAATGACCAAGAAGACAGTATCGGGCATGCTATTTAGTTTGTGTCTGGTTCTGGCCCTGTCCGTCACTGCGACAATTGGCTGTGCGCCGGCGCAGGATCAGGGCGGTTCCGCCGGAGGAGACTCCGATGCAGCTGGCTATGGTACGTGGCGCTACGCTGACATCCACCCTGTGGATGCCCCTGCAGCAGTGATGGCCATGGGAATGGCTGACTTGCTGAGAGACCGGACCGACGGGCGTATCGACATCGAGTACTATCCGAGTTGCCAGCTCGGTGACTGGAGTGAGGTGCTTGAGAATGTCGAGGTTGGCACGGTGGACATGGGAATCACCACCGCGAATGATGCATATGACGCCCGTTTCGGAATCGATTGGGCACCGTACCGCTTCTTCACGTGGGAGCAGGCGGCCGATGCTTTTGAGCCTGGTGGCTGGTGTCTTGAGATTCTTGAGGGTATCTACGAGTCTCACAATGTGAAATTCCTTGGCTACGGCCTTCGTGGTTTCACAGGTGTCTCACTGAATGAGTACCCAGGCAAACTCCCACCCGCGCCCACGGGTATAAAAATCCGGACTCCACCAATCGCGTCCTGGAAGGCTGCGTGGGAGACCATGGGCTACGTTCCTACTGCTATCCCGTTCTCCGAGGTCTACACTTCCATCCAGACAGGTGTAGTTGAAGGTCAAGCCGGTGGCGGTTCTGAGCAGATGTACATCGTCGTTGGTGATATCCAGGGTTGCTGGATTCAGACAAATGACTGGATGGACAACCAGCCGATTGGTATGAACCTGGATCTCTGGAACAGTCTGACGGCCGAAGACCAGGGTATCCTGATGGATACCGTCAACGAGACTCTTTGGGGTCCCGACGGATTCAACAAGGAATCTGAGGAGCTCGAGGCTGTGTGGCGACAGAAGGCCAAAGATGACTATGGCATAGAGAGCTACATCCTTACCGAGGCTGAGCTCGCTGAATGCGCGAAGGTCGTTCGTGAGAAAGTATGGCCTTCTCTTGAGGCAGATTTCGGCACAGACATCTATAACGCGATGCTCGCGAACTGCGCTCCTCTCTAGGACAAGTCTGTATAGCTTCGGGATTGGCCGACTGGGGGTACGAATCCCCCAGTCAGGCTGTCCTGTCACCAAGAGACTGTGGGACATCTGAAGAGTCGATGACACGGGTGAAAGAGTCGAGTATCTTGAGTGGCAATAGACTGTAGGTTGAGAATCCAGACTGAGGGTCTGAAAACATGACAAACAAGAGTAATGCTGTCCTTGCCTACGATTGGCTAGCTAGAGTCCAGAAATGGATAACCGTCGGGGCCTTCGTCACGTGTCTGAGTTTCATCGTGGCCGAAGTGATTCTGCGAAACGTTGTGCGAGTCTCTCTTTTTGGTACTTCAGAGATTGCAGTGCTGAGCGCTTGGTGGTTTTACATGTTCGGCGCGTCTCTTGGAGCGTGGGAACGGACACACATCAAGGCCGATATCATGCTGATGTTTGTCAAGAAGAGTCCGCGTGGCATGGCCATTGTGAGGACAGTATCATCGTCCCTCACGCTATTCCTGTGCGCTGTCAGTGCCTCGTGGGCGTTGATTTATATCGACCGTGCGATTGACCTGCATCGCACTTCGTCGTATCTACGGATACCGATGATAATCGCGCAGGCTCCAATACTGATTGGGCTTGGCCTGATGACGTTCTATTTTCTCGTACAACTCATTGATCACGTGCTTCAACTAACGGGGAAGCGTCCGGTTGAAGCATACGAAGCAGGTGGCGAATGAGTCCCCTGATTATCGATATCGCAATTCTTGTCGTCCTGCTTGTTCTGGGAGTTCCCATTCCTTTCTGCTTCGCGGGTGCCGTCATGTACCTGGGTTTGGCTACGGGTATGGACATGGGGCAGATGATGGCCGCGGGCTTCAACTCATTGAATTCGATAACCTTGCTCGCCGTAGCTGCGTTTATCCTGGCCGGTGGGCTGATGAATGTGAGCGGTATTGCCGACCGGCTGGTCGATTTTGCCGAGGCTCTCGTAGGTCGTGTCAAGGGTGGTCTTGGTGGTGTTTGTATTGTGTCGTGCGCCATCATTGGAGCTATCGCAGGCACATGTTCAGCGGCTGTGGCCTCAATGGGCACCGTCCTTATTCCGAAGATGGAGCAGCAGGGCTACCCCCGTGGCTATTCGACGGGGCTCATCGCCTGTGCATCGGTGTTGGGTCAACTCATTCCGCCGAGCCTTCCGATGGTGCTGTTTGGCTTCGTCCTGCAGCTCTCGGTGGCTGCGTGTTTTCTGTCGACAGTAGGGCCCGGAATAATCTTGGTTGTCATCTACATCATTATCAATCGCGTAATGGTTGGGAGAATGCCGGAGATAGTCACGAAGCCTCCGATTGGTCCGCAACAGCATCTCAAAGAGATTGGCGTGGCGACGAAGCGTGGTGCATGGGCCCTTGTCATGCCCATTATTATTCTTGGGAGTATCTACGGCGGAATCGCGATACCAACTGAGGCTGCCACAGTGTCCTGCGTCTACGCTATCTTCGTTGGCTTCGTCATCTATAAAGGGCTGACGAAGCGCAAATTGTATGGCACTTTCCTGAGCATGGGCATCACCACAGGTGTCATCATCCTGATGATTTTCTTTGTGATGATACTTGGTCGGCTATATGCCTTTGAGCAGATACCTCAGAAGATTGCAGATGGCATGATGGGCATCTCTGACAACTACTATGCCGTGCTCTTCATGATCAATCTGTTCCTTATCCTGTTGGGAATGCTCATGGACGATTCGAGCGGCACGCTTCTTGCGGCGCCACTCCTGTTCCCCATTGTCAAAGAGATTGGTGTGAATCCCTACCATTTTGCAGCCATCATCGGTACAAACCTTGGTTTGGGCAACGTGACGCCTCCGTGCGCGCCGATGCTATATCTTGCTGCGCGTGTTGGCAACGTTCCCTTTGAGAAAGTAATTAAACCGGCGTTGATATTCATGATTTTTGGCTCTATTCCCGTAGTGCTTATTACCACCTACTGGCCGGACCTCGCGTTGTTTCTGCCCAGACTGGTCTTCCCTGACATAGTGGGGCCGTGACCCTGATATTGAGGAATGAGCCTGGTGGTGGGAACGTGAGAATGAGTCTGGCCTTACAGACTGGCATGGCGAATGAATGATTATCGTGGAGGTCTGGTATGAAGAAACAAGCGGTTACTACTGACAAGGCTGCAGCGCCGAAGGCACCATATTCACAGGGCATCGTGTACGGCGACCTGCTCTTCGTGTCCGGCGCGGGGCCTATCGACCCTGAGACGCAGCAGTTCATCTCGGGGACGATTGAAGAAGAAGCCGAAGCGACTCTGAAGAACGTGAAGAACATCGTTGAGGTCGCAGGATTCTCTATGGACAACCTGTTGAAAGTAACGGTGTTCTTGAAGGACAACGATGACTTTGCGCGGTTCAACGAAGTCTACAAGAAGTATGTTCCTGAGCCGCGCCCTGCGCGAAGTGCTGTTGAGGTGGGGTTGCTCTTTGGCATCAAAGTTGAGATAGAGGCCATCGCGGGCCGCTAGCTACTATGTCGCCTCAGGCTGCCGAGTTCACATGGCGGAGCACGAGTTTGGCAGCCTTTTCTTCTCTAAGGGCTTCTCCTCCCTCCATGGCAGGTCGGGCACTGAGTCCGACCTGCCGTCTGGTTCTGCGTCAACCTCTTGGTTCTATGGTAGGCCCCTGCGACTTCGTTGAAGGCGAGCATGACTCAAAACTCACACAAGATGAGGATTGAGATCTGTTCGTCATCCGCGTCGGTCCGGTTTTCTCCTCATTCGGTATGAGTAGCCCATACTACTCTCTCTTCTGTACTGATTCGAGTTCGTTGCGTGCGGTGCTTTCGCAGAAGGGCAGGATGCACCGATTGCTGAAATGACACCTACGCTGAGCGCGAGAATGCGGTAACGTCCCTGCCAACCGGAGTTGTTCCTGAATGGACGGTTGTGGAGGGACGGGAGGAGAGCTTGGTCAGATGACTGTTTGCCAGAGGTGGTGTAGGGGTTCGGGGAGGTCGATGTTCAAGAAATACCAACCCTTTTCCTCCACCCAGTTGAACTCCAGCGTCGAGTTGAGACGTACATCCAGTTTGCGTTCGGCCGCCCAGGAAACGTCTATGACCGTGCCCGCCTCGTACTTCGTGCCATCCAGCCAGCTTACATCGACGGCACGGTCGCGATGAGGCCCAATCGAATAGGTGGGGTTATCTGTCAGACAGATGAATCTCCTGAAGTGGAACTCATCGAAGCCCTGCAGCCTCTCGATGTCCTTGAACCCTTCGTACATGTCGAGGTCTATCTCGGACTGGGTGCGGAAGCATTTCATCTCCACCGCGGCGGAGACATCGCCCAGCGTACACACGAGGTCGATGTGGTGTCTGCCCCTGCGGACGGCAAGCTCCGCGGTGAAGACATCGTCCGGCTCCGTGCAGAACAGGGTTCCCACGCTCCTGACGATTGGAGCAAATAGCGCATGCGTCGAGTGCTCGTTCGTGATGATGAGAGTGTGATTGGCAACTTTGCGAAGGAACAGCAGCCACGAAAGATCCAGAATGTAATTGAGCCTGTCTTCTCTGTCTGAGGGAACCTGTATCGTGTCTGCGTTGCGAATCACCATTATGTGTGTCTCCTGTTGAATGTACTCCCGAGTGTGTCAGTGACAGCATATGGTATGTCAGATGGTGGTGGCAGGGAAAGTCAGGGAGAGGTGCCACGTGCGGGAGTCATGGGGCGAACGACATCGTTATAGCGAATCGGCTGCGTATGGTCGGTGCCGGGAGGAGGCAGCGAGAAGAGTTGTAGTGACGAATCGAATGACCTTGTCGCGAACCTGCCGAGCTAGAGTTGGAAGGCCACGAATTGCAGGGCAACGAATCCGGCACCGGCTACCTCTCCTGCTTCTATGACCGGTGTCTCAGGGGGAGGGCTTCCCGGAGGCCAGAAGAGTGTGCTTGCGGATTCCTGAAGGCACAGACCTGCGGCCGTGGCGAACTCCTGAAGTTGCTGAACGGAGAGAAAGCGGGCGTGGGAGTACACATGGTGTCCCTCGGATGCCTTGCGCGCATACTCTCTTCCCCAGGGACTCTCAGCAGGAATGATGCCCGCCAGCAGCGTGCCACCGGGTCTGAGCACCCGTGTGCATTCCTCGATTGCCTTGGCGGGGTCCTGGACGAACGACAGCGTGGTGACCAGAAGCACCCCGTCGAATGACTCATCGGGGTATGGAAGAACCTCTGCGGTACCCGTGCATGTCTGTATGCCTCGGCGTGCAGCGAAAGCCAACATCGGGGGAGAAGAATCCACGCCTTCGGCGATTCCGAGCGCAGCAGCAAACCGTCCTGTTCCTACGCCTACCTCCAGCCACCTGTCGGCGGGTTCATGTCGCAGAAGGCGGAGGCATGCCAGTTCTGCGCGGAATATGGCCCTGCCTTCCGGCGAGTCAAACCACCGGTCGTACTTCTCAGCAATCTGGTCGAAGATGTTCGTCATTGTCCGGTTTGCCTGATGACTGTGCTACTCGTGATTCTCACAGTATCCTCGCAGACCGCGCTTCTCGGCGACCTCGTCGGAGACTTCCTCCTGCCACCCGGATTGGACGTCCTCGCGAACGTCAAACCGTTTGATGAAGGGCTTGATATCCAGAAGCGGACTGCCATCAAGCATGTCCACGTCTTCCACGTGAAGGGTCCCGCCTTCGACAGAGAGAAGCCTGACAATACTCAACCCGATCTTGTTGGGTCTGCATACGTGACGGGTCGAGAAGACACCATGGGGAGTGTCCTGCAGATACGGGGATATCCTGAGCTTCGTCTCGTGGGCCTCATGGAAGAGGTACAGCAGGTGAATGTGGGAGAACTTGTCCAGGTCAAGAAGTCCGTCACTATACTCTTCATCAACCGTCACGGTGCCCTGGATGTGAGAGGCGAAGACCGGTTGAATCGGGGTCAACCCTGGTTCGGTATGTGGCGTATGAATGACGCCAATCGACTTAAACTGAAAGACTTCCACCTTCCTGTTCCTCCTCCGCTGCTGTCGCCTGGATGCGAGTGACGCGGTTGGCCCTTGTTGGACGGGGAATGCGGCCTGAAGTCAACCCGGGCCTTACCCTTCTACATAGTATGGAAGCCCCGGGGCGTCATGCATCCCGGGGCTCCTGGGGGAAGACTACTGTGCCTTCCGTGTGCTATCTGTGACAGTTGGTGAGACTAGCGCGACACGCCCTCTCATGTCAAATGCAGGCGGGCGACAATCTCATTGCCTCGAATCCTGTCCCATCTGTTTGTATCATTCACTCATCCGCGTATACAGTAGCAGTATGATGGTGGCTTGCTCTTCTAAGAGGGGGCATCGGGCCGTTCGAGCACGTAGTACGCGGAGTTGTGTTTCCCGTTCTTCCTGTCGCCGCGACTCGATTCTGAGATAGAACGCAACAGTTGTCGAATGACAACGATAGCTGCCCGGAGCCGATGGACAGAGAGAAGGAGATGGGGGCATGACTGAGGAGAACGGACCGCACTCAGAGAGCGTTTACTTCGACCTTCAGGCCAGTTGGGGTGTGACGAAACACATCGGTGACCGGCAGGCCACACGCGAACTTGCCGCGCAATGCGACGTCAACAGGGAGTCCTATGTTCTCATCATCGGCTGTGGCGTGGGCGTGGCGGCCTGCTATCTCGCAGAACAACATGGGTGCAGGGTAATGGGTATCGACATCTCGCAGAGAATGGTGGACCGATCAACTGAGCGAGCGAAGAAGAAGGGGCTGCAGGACAGGGTTGAGTTCAGATGTGCGGATGCCCAGTCACTGCCGTTCGGCGATTCACTGTTCGATGTCGTGTTCTGCGAGTCCGTGAATGCATTCATACCTGACCAGCGGAAGGCTATGGCAGAATACGTGAGGGTGCTGAACGCAGGCGGATACGTTGGTTTGAACGAGTGTGTCTGGGTGGAGACTCCTCCTGCAGAGCTGGTTGACTACCTGGAGCGTGCGATGGGGGCGGAATTCTTCCCCGCTCATGAAGGGTGGAAAGCGATGATGGAACAGGCCGGTCTTGGCCCCGTCTCTGAGACGATTCACACGACCAGTGCTGTCAGACAGTGGGCAAATGAGGTGCGGGAGATAGACCCTCGGGATATGGCCATGGCGTACCTCTCATTTCCCGTGGAGTGCATCAGAAATCCTGCCTGTCGGCGTTTTGTGAAGGACACGATGCGACTGCCGCGCAGCATATTCAGGATGTTCAGGTACTTTGGATATGGGCTCTATGTTGGCCGGAAACCGCGCAGGGTGGCGGCTGCGTCTTGACTACGGCCAGGGAGCAGATGTTGCGCGGGTGTGCGGGTTCTTCATCGCCGCCTCGTGCTTCGGCAGAACAGGGGCCGGCTTTCTGGCCGGAATATCGTGTCAGGAGGAGTCCTCGCGCGCGGCATGTCCGTCTGACCATGTCATTGTGTGACGGCCTCGTGGTTGTCGTTCCCCACAGGTTCAGCCTCAGGCGCATTCCGGGCATCCTTGAACAGAGCCGGCCGTGGCTGGAGCGTACGGCGTCGCAGTTGGAGGTGAAGCGCAGTCTGATGGCGTCAGAGTCTGACGCTGCATTGCCGGAGCACATCTCACTGGCGGCTATCGGAGAGGAGTGGGCGGTTGAATACCGGACGACGGACTCTTTGACAGTGAGGGTGCTGGAACGTCGGGGCAATCGCCTCGTTCTTTCCGGAAACTGCGGAGAAGTGGCGGCCTGCCGAGTTGCCCTGAGGCGCTGGCTCAACCGCAAGGGGCACCAGTACCTTGAGCCGTGGCTCGCGCGCATCGCCGATGAACTCGGCTTCAAAGTGAAGCGCGTGGTTGTGAGGTCACAGCGGACCCGCTGGGGGAGCTGCTCTCGTACCGGCACCATCAGTCTGAACGTGAGACTGTTGTTCCTGCAGGAGGAAGTGGCCCGCCATGTCCTGATCCACGAGCTGTGTCACACCTCGCGCATGGACCATTCAGCGGTGTTCTGGTCCCTGGTGGAGCGTCACGACCCTGCATTCAAAGCGCACCGGAAGAGACTACGCGCTGCCTGGCACGAAGTGCCGTGGTGGGTGAACGGTGGTCCGGTGGCCGGGGTTCCGACCCCGGGATAGCCTTTCCTGGCTATGACGTCGCCGTAGTCCTGCTCCTGTGCACTTGCCCCGTCTTTCTACGGATACGGTGGATACGGTATACGGGCCATTGCGGACACTCCATGAGACGTGCCCCTATGCTATGGCAGCGAGCTTTGAGCGGCGATTGTAGGTAGCACGGGGTAGTGCTACACTACGCGGCCGAATGGATTCCGGTACGTGCGCCGAGGGTCCGAACGCAGGATGATGATGGCTTGTACAATGGAACCGGAGGCAACCACCGCGGTCCCCTCGGGAACGGTCGCTCACAGCGTCAGGTAGCGCTGATTGTATCTGCATGATTGCTCTCGTCGTCCTCACCTGCGTGTTCATCCTCATCGCTGTGCGGCGCATCGGTCGCTTCCGGCTCCAGATATGGCAGGTTATGAGTGGAGGGGCGGTCGCCGTCATTCTGGCAGGAGAGATAGCGCCCCTTTCCGCCCTGCTCTCCATCAACATGGATGTCATGCTGTTCCTGTTCGCCATGTTCGTCGTTGGCCAGGCGATGGAGGAGAGCGGATATCTTTCTCATGTCTCCTACCGGATATTCCGCAGGGCTCGAACGCCCGGCGCTCTGCTTGTGGCCATTGTGTTCGTTATGGGCGCATTCTCGGCGCTGCTGATGAACGATACTATTGCCATCATTGGCACGCCGGTTGTACTCTCGTTCGCGCGCCGAGCAGGAGTGCGCCCACAGTTGCTCTTGATGGCACTTGCCTTCTCGGTGACGATAGGGAGTGTTGCGAGCCCGATTGGGAATCCGCAGAATCTCCTTGTCGCTATCAGCGGGCAGGTGGCGAACCCGTTTGTAACGTTCGGCAGATACCTGGCGTTGCCAACGTTGCTCTCTCTGCTTGCCGCCCTTGTCGTGCTGAGAGTTGCCTATCGACGTGAATTTCGCGCATTGCGGGTGGTGCAGAATGACGAACCTTTTCGTGATGCAGGACTGGCGCGACTATGTCGTCTGTCTGTCACGGTGCTCATCGGCATGCTTGCCGTGAAGGTGGTTCTTGTATTCGCAGACGTCGGCTTTGACTTTCGCCTCACGTATATCGCACTTGGCGCCGCTTCGCCGCTGCTGCTTTTCAGCAGGCGGCGCATGGACATAGTGAAGCGTGTTGATTGGACGACGCTCCTGTTCTTTGCCGCCATGTTTGTGTTGATGGAGAGTGTGTGGGAGTCCGGCTATATCCAGCCCGCCATTATTGATTCGCGGTTGGACGTGACCTCTCCGGGTGTCGTTATTGCCCTGAGCGTCCTCGCTTCTCAGGTCATCTCGAATGTCCCTTTGACGGCGCTCTACGTGCCCATGCTGCTGGGATTCGATGCACCTGCGGCCTCCTACATGGCCCTCGCGGCAGGGGCGACCATCGCGGGAACGTTCACGATACTGGGAGCGGCGAGCAACGTCATCATCATCCAGAACGCAGAGAAGCGCTCAGGGGAGACGTTGAGCTTCATGGAGTTCATTCGGGCGGGGCTTCCGCTGACGCTGGTATGTGTCGGCGTGTACTGGTTGTTCCTGGTTCCGGGGTAGGGGGCAGGACGTGAAACTCAGTCATCCATGGCGCGTGCCCTGCGTCTCAGGATTGCGTGAAAGGCGTCGGCTGCGCGGCGTCGCTTCAACTCGGAGGATTCGAATTCTCTTACCGCAACAAGGTCGAGAGTGAGCAGTGGGATTCTTCTCGACTCTCCCGCGTTGGGATGGTTCAGGTTGATATACCTGGCAACGAGGTTCCAGTAGTCGTTCTGCGCCTGCTGCAGGTCTGCGGCAGCGGTGTAGATGGCGTCATTTCCCTGGTTTGTTGGCATAGCCCCTCCCACTGCGCAATCGCGCTCGCATCGCTTCACGACGGAATGGCGCGTCGTTCCTATTCTTCGGTGTCTTCGTCTGTGACTTCAGGGGCTACCGAACTGCCGCAGCCCCTGTCGGTGGTGCAGGTACTGCTCGTGGCTGAGCCCTGGCTGGATTCCATGCCCGCGGTCCATCCCTCAGCGTATCCTTTCGAATAGCCATCAAGGTAGCCCTGCTGATAGGCATTCAACACAGCCGGGTTCTGATTGCCCGTCTCCGCGGTATTTTCGGACTCGCAACTTGAGAGCCCGATGAGAGCGATGATGAACAGGACCACTGTGGCCGCAGCTGCGAAGTAGTAGAGATTGTTTCGGTCATGCATGTCTTGTTTTCTCCGTGAAAGATGCTGCCGTGCCTTCGGCGCCGGCGTTTTCAAATGCACGTTTGCAGCGTGGGTCAGTCTCCAACCAGGATATTATCTGTCGCATCGGGTCTGTTCTCCGAATGCTTGTTGGAGAAGCGCCGCGTCCCGGCAGGTGGCAGGGCCTCTTCTCTGCCGGAATGCCGTCGGGCGGCAAGGCGCGCATCCCGGTCGCTGCCTCATAGCCTGTGCACTCTTTCACCATCTGCCTCTTCCCCGGATTGATGCCCCTGACTATGCGGCCTTGTCTCTTGTACTGCGTTCCTGAGCGATGAACTCGTAGCGTTCCTTCGCTTCCGCCGCGAGTGCTTTCGCTTTTTCGTACTCGTCTCGGGCTGCCTCATTGGGAAACACAAGCTGGCGAACACCTTCGTAGGGGACTTCTTCGGGAGGGTAGAGGTATTTGAGGGTGAGTGTCCAGACGTGTTCGTCAGCCGTCTTGTACGCCTCAAGCGCGCTCTCTACGCTCGCATCCTCGGTGATGTGGTAACCTTCGAAGGGCTGTCGACCCTTCTTCTCTTCTGCTGCAGCTTCTTCTTCCATCTCATCTCCTCTAGCCTGAAGGCACGCTCACAGTGAAGTGACACCACGCATCCTGTCGTGCAGTATTCGCCAGCATCAACCAGTAGTAGTCGCTCTCAAGCGCGCCAATGGCCCAGCTGATTTGCCAGTTTCCTCCTGCTCTTGTGAGTTTAGCAAAATAGCCGCCGCTGTCGGTTTCCGTGTCAGGTAGATAGTCATGCGCGAGCGTGGGTTCGTAGGGGGCGTTGCCTGGAAGCAGCATGACAGAGATTCCCTCCTGCGCGGTGTTCAGGTCTGTGCCGAGGGGAACACTGGCCTCCATAATGACCTGCACGGTTTCACCCTCTTTGAGAAAGAAACGGGTGTAGTAGCGATTGTATCGCGTGAAAGGAAGTCCCTGCGACACGACCTCATCCAGTGTGAGGTTCTGCCAGGACATGAGTTCGGTCTCAGTGAGTGTGTCGCGGTTCTGAAGCACGAAGCTGGCTTCGGCGATGAACGGCCCCTGAATGGGTTGGGGAGGAACGGAGGTGGACTGCTCGTCTGGTTTGTCGCCGATGGCACATGCTCCTGCCACGATGAGTGCGATGGCGGCGATACTCCCCCCGATGACGAGAAGCAGTCGCTTGCCTTTCTGACTCCTCTGTGGTTGCTCCTGATCGATGACTGTTGTCACAGCAATAGTTATTGTGACACAAGCGGCCGAGAAGCAACAGTCAACGTTGGTCCTGAGGTCGCGTGAAGCTAGTGCCCCTCTTTGTCGAAGCCGTCAGATACTCCATGAGTAGAGGGGTCGACTTCCGAGTACACGAATGTGTGCTTGCCAGCGGGGCCGGGAGTGATTCGGTCAGTGAACTGCACATCAAACCGGATGCTCTCATCGAAATCGGCAGCAGACATGTCGTGTACTTGCTCACGCGGCCACCATTGAGATTCTTCCAGTTCCTCAAGGCATTTCGTGGTTCTAGTGCCACGGATATGGTCGAGCGAAGGAGCGAGGGACTGCCGGGCAACCATGTTGTGGAAGCTCATGTTTCCTGCTCGACGGAGGAGCGTTTGAGCCAGGAGTTCGGGTCAATCTTTGAAATGACGAGCAGGTGCTTGCCCGCTGTAGTGAGTTCGATGTGGTCAACGAATTGGACACGCACTGTCATGTCGTTCCCCACTATCTCATTGAACATCGGGGGAATGCGCGCTGACATGTTCGCGAGGTCTTCAGCAGAGGCGTCAGCCCGGGGGACGACGTTCACGACAAGCAAGTCCAGGTCTTCCTGTACGTACTGGAATTGTCGCACAGGCAGGAGTGCCAGCCTGTTTGAGCCGAGACCGGAGCCGGCGACGCGTCTTCCAGATGGTGTGTAGATGAAGTCGAACCTTCTGCCGACGACCGTCGCGAGACGCGGCAGTGCGCGGCCACAAGGACAGTCCCCTTCAACGAGCGCGCCGGTGTCGCCAAGCTCATAGCGAATGAATGGCATGCCGAAATTGTGCAGGTTAGTGATGAGGACACGTCCGGTATGGCCATGAGGCACCGGCTTGCCATCATCATCGACCACTTCAACTATGAGGTCCTCCGCATGTATGTGCATCCCACTATGTTCGGGACACTCCATGGCTACGTCGAAGAACTCATTGCAGGCGTACTTTGAGTATGGTTCTGAGCCGAACACCTGCTTGATGACGGCTCGTTGGTGGTCGAAGAGCTGTTCGCCTCCGGTGACGATGGCATCCAGCGCACGTGCCCTGACTCCAGTCTCGCGAATCCATGACGCGACCAGGCTGACCGCGCTGGGGTATCCTCCGAAAAGGCGCATCTGCGGGTGTTGCAGCAGTGCTACGATGCCGGGAAGGCTGTCTGTTGAGACGTGACGTGAGTCTATCTCAGTCAGTCTTTCCACAGGGCGGCTCAGGTTGTGCAGCACGCGTTCTTTCGCGGAGTCGTGCTGCCGCGCAATCCTGATGAGAACCCTGCGCTCGCCCAGTGTGAACCCTGCGTACTCCAGAGCGCGCATGCCGCGTGCGAATCCGTGGGACATCTGGTCGTCCTTCGTGCCGAAAAAGACCAGTGGTGTTCCTGTCGAGCCCCCCGTGGTACTGAGCCTCAGTTGTTCTCTCGGGAAGGCGGCAGAGATGAGGTCATCAAAGTTGGCGCGGATAAGGTCCTTCGTGAGGGCCGGTAGCTTCGGGAGGTCTGTGGCGGCGCAGATATCCCCCGGAGAAAGGCCTCTCTCCTCCATGAGATGGCGATAGTAGGGCACACTCCGCCACACGTGTTGTACGAGGAAGTGCAGGCGCTCAGACTGGAGTTGCTCGATGCGTTCTTTCGGCCACCATTGCGACTCCTCAAGCGCGGTGAGGCACTGCATGGTTCTCGTTCCCCTCATTCGATCGAGGGAGGGAGCGAGGATATTCCGGGCGAAAGTATTGTAGATGCTCACAGGGTTTGTCTTCCTTCCTGTCTGTCGGCGACGGTCTTGAGACACTAGCACCGCGGACTCACTGTGGCAAGACGATGTCACAGCGTCGGACGTGGAAGATGGCGGCGCGGCTAAGACTGTGGCTGGGGCACAGGAGTCGCGCCACAGTCCTGACTTTGCCGGCATCGCCGTCGTATCGACCTTCGAGATGAACGACAGGCGCTTGCCTGACATGTTCATATCGATGCGCTCCACGAGTGGGAGATTTACGGTCACATCTTCTCCGAGGCTTGCTTTAAGCATGTTCTCCACGCTCTCTCGTGCCTGGTTGGCAGTCGCGGTTGCAGAAGGGTCTGGTGGCACCATGACAAGTGTGAAATCGCCGATACTGTCCTGGATAAGTTGATATTGAACCACACCACGGGGAAGAATCCCGGCCACATTGATATCCATGGCCGCGATGGGCGCGCCCGACCTCCTGAAGATGTACTCCATAGTCCTGCCTATCTGTGGGCTCATGAGAGGGAGCCCTCTGCCGCAGGAGCACGTGCGGGAGAGCAATGAGCCAATGTCACCGTTCTCATATCGGATGAACGGCATTCCGTAGTTGTGCAGGCTTGTGATGAGCATACGTCCTCGTTGACCGGGAGGCAGGGGATTGCCGTCTTCATCCACTATCTCGATGATGAAGTCCTCTGCAAAGATGTGCAGGCCGCCTCGAAGTTCGCACTGGCCTGCAACCTCGTGCAGTTCATTGGAGCCGTACCTGATGTACGGGTCGCTGCCGAAAACCTCCCGTATGATGGCCCTCTGGTGGTCAAGGGTCTGTTCTCCTCCCAGGCAGACTGAGTGCACTTGAGCGCAGGTCCTGTTTTCCGCCCTGGCGTATGAGGCAAGCAGCGCCAGGGCAGAGGGGTACGAATTGATTGAACGAGGGCGGGTTCGCTGAATCAGGTCGAAGATGTCAGACAGGTTCTCTTCATGCACGGTCATCGTGTCGACCATCTGTGCACGTTGGAGGCGGACGCTCAGACGTCCCAGCACTTTTGAGGGCTTCAGTCCGCCCCTGTTCGGCTGTTGTCTGATGGACATGTGGGCATCGCCCAGACTCACTCCGGACCAGGCAAGCGTTCGTGCCCACCGGGCATATGCAAGGGTGAGACGTTCCTGCCGTGTCGAGCAGAAATGCAGTCGCTCACCTGTCGTACCTCCTGAATTACCTCTCCGCAACTGGCCTGGCGGAAATCCCTCGGCGATAAGGTTATCGAAATTGTCGCGAATGAGCTGTTTCGTGAGAGGGGGGATTCTTGCGAGGTCCTGTGGCGACTTGATGTCCTCCGGATTGAGTCCGAGGCTATCCATCGTTCGGCGGTAGTAGGGCACGCGCAGATACGCGTACCGTATGAGCTTCTGCAATCCTTCAACCTGGATGTCCTCTATACGCTCGCGTGGTAGCCACTGTGACCGTTCCAGTTCGGCAAGACGCTGCATCGTGTGTGTTCCCCTGATGATATCGAATGTGGGTGCCAGGACATGCCTTGTCAAACCGTTGTAGAAGCTCACTCTCTTGCCCTCTCTTCGCCGCTGTGGGTGGAAGGTGGATGGCTGTGGCCGCCGGAATGGGTTCTGTCCGCGTGTACCGTGTCCTGTGGCAGTTGCGAGTGGTCAACGTTGGAGACTATCGCGAGATACTTGCCGGCGGAAGTGTGTTCGATGTGCTGTGTGAACTCTACTTCGATGTCGATGTCTGTCCCCATTGATGGCAGCATGAGCTTTCTGGCGCCATTCTCTACGGCGATTCTCGCTGAGGCAGTAGTCGCCGCAGGTGCGGTCAGGCGCAGCAGGATATGGCCAGGCTCATTCTGAACGACCTGATACTGTGTGACGCCTAACGAAGCGAGACTATTGAACGGTATGCCAAGTGCGACGACTCGTCGGCCGGACCTGGTGTAGATGAAGTCAGTTGTCCTGCCCAGCGCATTGTCGAGCAATGGAAGTCCCCTGCCGCAAGGGCATGGAGTTGTGGCGAGGGTGGAGCAGTCACCGTTTTCGTAACGAATGAGCGGCATGCCGTAGTTGAAGAGGTTGGTGATGAGCACCTTTCCCTGTTCGCCCCGTGGTGTTGGCATGCCTGATTCGTCAACAATCTCAAGGATGATGTCCTCTGCGTTCACATGCATGCCGCTGTGTGAAGGACACTCACTGGCCATTTCCCAGTTCTCGAACGAGCTATATTTCGAATACGGTTCAGTCCCAAACACGTCGGCAATCAGTTCGCGTTGATGGTCAAGAAGCTGCTCCCCGCCAGTGATGATGCTGAAGGGGTGAGGTGTGGAGAGCCCCGAATCCTTGATGAATGAGGCGATGAAATGGACGACGGTCGGGTATGCCCCAAGATAGAACGGCTCGATGCGTTTCATTCGTGCTATGAGCGCCGGCAGTGTAAGTTCTGAAACGTCGACCGCCTCCACATCTACATTTCGCTCCAGTTCTCGCTTGAGCCATGCACCGGGGTTCGCACTTCTTCTGGATTGCTCTGGTGCCACATGGACATGCAGGCTTCGGTCGCCCAGTTTCACGCCAGCCCACCCCCGTGCGCGTATGGCTCTGGCAAGGCCGCGATTGCGTTGTTCATCCCTGCTGGCGTAGAAGAGCAGGGGGTTTCCTGTCGACCCGCTTGTGCGGCCGACGACCATTCCTGTTCGGGCAGGTCCTTTGGAACACATATCTTCCAGGTTGTCGCGGATGATGGCCTTTGTGAGCAGGGGTAGCTTCGGAAGGTCTGCGGCAGAGGTTATGTCTCTTGGCGTAAGTCCGCGTTCACGCATCACCCTTCGGTAGTAGGGTACGTGGGAGTATGCGTGCTCAATCAGTGTGTACAGCCGTTCTGCCTGAATTGCCTCGATACGTTCTGGTGACCACCACTGCGAGTCCTCAAGTTCGGTGAGGCTGCGCATCGTGTGAGTCCCTCTCATCAAGTCCAGGGACGGGGCCAACAGGTGTCTGGCGAGCCAGTTGTACGTGCTCATGAGGACTGTTCACGGGCTCTGTTGAGCCAGGAGTCCGGAGATACGCGCGAGATGATTGGTACGTACTTCCCCGCGGCCGTGGGTTCAATTCTGTCCACGTACTCCACCGTGATGCGCATGTCACTGGCAACGTTCTTGTGCAGGATTTCAACGACGCCGTGGCGGACCCGCTCCTGCTCGGGAATGGCATCGGATGGTATGACAACACGCATTGTCAGTTCGTCCAGGGTTTCCTGCACTATCTGGAACCCCGTGATGCCCAGCTTGGAGAAGCGTGTCATTTCGATGGATGTGCCTGACACCCGATTGCCCGTCGGTGTGTAGAGGACATCACATGTGCGACCAGTGACTCTGCTGAGCAGGGGCATGGCTCGACCACACGCGCAGGGCTCTGTTGCCCATGCACCGATGTCGCCCGTGTCATAGCGGATGAAGGGCATTCCGCGCGCACGTAGATTGGTGACCAGTATGTGGCCATCCACGTTGGCGGCAACCGGCTGTGCGTCGTCGTCAACAATCTCAATCGCGAGGTCTTGCGCGAACATGTGGAAACCAGAGTGATGCTCGCACTCCGTGCCGAGCAGGCTGTTTTCATTCATGCCATAGCGGGAGAAAGGTTCCCTGTTGAACACTTCCCGCAGGAGTGCCCGCTGGTGTTCGAACATCTGTTCGCCTCCGGTGAGCAGTGCATGGATGTCAGGGGCGGGTTGTCCTGAATCCTTGATGTGGGACGCAAGGATAGAGAGTACGCTCGGGTAGGCTGCGATGGCCTTCGGGTGCGCTTGTCGCAGGCCCTGCACAATAGAAGGCAACGTCTCATCCGATATACGCGTGACGTCGAAATGAATAGCGCGTCTGAAGCGGCGGCTCAGTGGTGCCAGGAACCTCTCACGCATGTTGGGCGGGCCGGTCAGGTCGGGAAATGAGGCCACGCAGTCTGCCACGCCCACACCTGCCCACTGCATTGCGAGCAGACCTCTCGCGCGAGAATGGGAGAACCGGTCATCATTGGTCTGATAGAACTTCAGCGGACTACCCGTGGAGCCTCCGGTTCCCGAAAGCAATAGCGTGCGTTTCGGGATGTTGTCCGCGATGAGGTCGTCGAAGTTCGCCCTCACAAGGGTCTTCGTCAGAATCGGCAACTTTGTGAGGTCTTCCGCACAGGAGATATCGGATGGCGAAAGGCCTCTCTCGTCCATGATACGGCGATAGTAGGCAACGTGGTCATATGCACGGGTGATGGCTTCCTGGAGGCGCCGTAGCTGCAGTTCTCTGAGTTCTTCGGCACTCCACCATTGCGTCTTCTCAAGGTCTTCAAGGTAGGCCTTCACGTGTGTCCCGCGGATGGCATCGACAACAGGAATCATCATGCTTCTGGCTATGCGGTTATACATGTCCATCAGCTTCTCCTGAGGGGGTTGTGGAGCAGGTCCGGCGAAGCCAGAGGGGTGTCAGGCGCGAGCAGATTGTAGAAGGTCACCTGCTAGCGCCGTTTGTGCCTGCTATGCGCAAGGCTGCGGCACACTCGTCTTTCACACTTTTATTATGCGTGAGCAGGATGACACAGACAATGCCTCACGTGTGGCTGCTGGTGGTGGCTCCTGCAATGGGGGGCACTACGGTCAATGGATACTACCCGTCTGTGTAGAAGGCGATGCCGAGCAATCCAGAACCTGTGACCACTTGAGTGACTGGAGAAATCTCTCCCCTGTAGAACTCAACCGGTTGGAATCGGGACTGGATGATATCCGACAGGTTGTCGGCTTCCTCGTGGCGGCCGATATCCATGACGGCAACATGGAGAGAGGTTGTGTCACCCCCTCCTTCGCTCACAAGCCTGGCGAGAGTGTTCATGCATTGTGATTTCGACCTGATGAGTGCCAGTCGGCGTTCCTGACCCTGTGAGAGCCCGACGATTGGCTTCACATTGAGCAGTGAACTCGTCCACGCAGTCAGCTTGTTCACTCTTCCCGTCCTCGCAAGGTAGCGCAAAGTGTCAAGAGAGAAGACGGAGTTCACCTTCTGAGCCACGGTTGTTGCTGCGGCGACGACTTCTTCGATGCCCTTCCCTTCGGCAGCAACTCTCGCGGCTGCGAGCGCGACGAAGCCCTGAGCCATGGTTGTTGTAGCGGAATCGACGACTTCAATCCTGAGTCCGGGATTTGATTGGTGCGCCATCTGTGCGCCTGCGATGGCGAGAGACATGGTGGACGTAAACTGGGAGAACGCAACGACGTGGACGATGTGATCTGCTTCCTTGCTCAGTCCCAGATACTTGTGGAAATAGAATTCAGGGGGCCATGGAGTGGTGTCGATGCGGGGAACTTCCTGAAGGCTGCGGACGACGTCAGAAGGAAGCTCATCCTCAGAGTCTCTGTAGACCTTGCCCTCAACGCTGACGCGAACAGGGATTATTCTGATGCCGAAGCGGTCTCTGACGTCTGGCGGCAGACAGGCAACGCTGTCAGTGACAACCAGAACGTTGCTCATTTCTTCGTTCCAGCAGGGTTGTCTGCGTCGCTTCTGGCGAGCGGGAAGTATCGAGACGCACGTGTGAACGCTGGAGGCGTCTCGTCAGTATCCTGCGACATCCACCGATTCATAGGCTGGCGCGAGGGCCCTTCTCTTCAGGATTCGGTGCCAGTCCGTATAGCAGTAGATTCCCTGGAAGGTCAGTCCACTCAGGAGTCCATAGAACACCCCGGGGTTTCCGATGGAGAATCCATGGATGGCGCTGCCTGTAGCCGCGACCAGGGCAAGAAGCCAGTGGTGAAAATGTAATTCATACTGGCGCAAGGGGAGGATGAGTGACCTCACGCGGCCCCGTTTGCCGCTCGCCTCTCCTCCACAGAAGTGGGATATGGCGAATCCTGCCGCAATACTGAGATAGAAGAGATAGCCGAATGCAATACCGGCAGGAAGCGCACCAAGTAGGACAATCTTCTTGCCCAATCTGCCTTCCTTCCAGTGTAGTATTCTGTTCAGTGCACCAAGCATGACAGCCATGGCGGTGCGTAGACTACCATCAAGTCCTGCCGTAATCGCGAGTATGCGCGGAGTCGTCTTGAGTGCTTTGTTGTTCACGCCGTCTATCTTCATCATGAGTGTGCACGGCGCGCAAGCACCGGGACCAAACGATTCCGTTAGGATAGCGCACGCCTGTGATTTGCTGCAAGTCAGTTGGCCCCCGTTATGTCTCAGGTCACTCAGACCGTGGTGCGTGCTGAAGAAGACAGGAGAAATGTGGCGGTGCAGGTTGACTCGAAAGGGAGATGGCAACTAGAGTTGCCCCTGTGGTGGAATTACGTGACAGGTGAAGATATCCCGTTCCATCTCTGCCGTGCAGTAGATGGGAATTGCGGGTGATTGAGCGACTGCAAGGAGGTAGCCGGAGGCTGTCAGGATTCCGGAGTGTAAGTGATGGCAGACGTAATTGCAGGTAGAAACCCCGTCCTGGAGGCGCTCCGGTCCGGACGCCCGGTCAACAGGTTGCTCCTGGCGAGCGACACTGGTCGACACAGTGCGGTTGCGGAGATTCTGCAGCTCGCTCGGGCGGCAAGGATTCCCGTTGACTATGTGCACAGGAGTGTCATAGATGAGGCGAGTACGACCTCTGCACACCAGGGTGTTATCGCGTACGCTGCGTCGAAGGACTACGTTGACCTGGAAGACCTTCTTGCGCTATCGAGAGAACGAGGCGAACCGCCTCTCTACTGCATTCTCGATGGCATAGAGGACCCTCACAACCTTGGGGCCATCCTGAGGACTGCGGATGCGAGTGGCATCCATGGCGTGGTTATCCGCTCAAGGCGGGCCGTAGGCCTGACGGAGGCTGTCGCGAAGGCGTCAGCCGGAGCGGTTGAGTACGTGCCTGTGGCGAGGGTGGCGAATATCGCGCAGACGATAGAAGCGCTGAAGAGGAACAACGTCTGGATCGTTGGTATCGACCTTGGTGGAGAGGCTGACTACACGCAGATGGATTTCACCGTGCCGACTGCTATCGTCATTGGAGCGGAAGGGAAGGGTGTATCAGACCTCGTGCGCAAGAGATGTGACAGGATTGCGTCTATTCCGATGAAGGGGCACATCAGCTCCCTCAACGCCTCAGTCGCAGCCGCACTGGTGATGTACGAGGCGTTCAGACAGAGAAAGTGGTAGGCATGGCGTATTGGGCTGTAGCCTGTAATGGATGACGTGCTGGAGGTTGAAATCGCGCGCATGCTCTTCTGGACGGAGAGTGGCAGCGTTGTATGTGGCCCACTTCATGGGTGGACTCTCTGAAGGTCCGAAGTCGGAAAGGGAAGCACAAGGAGGGATTTCCAGGTGAAGATTACCGCAATAGAGACCATCCGGCTCGCCAGTTCTCCCAATCTGGTGTGGGTGGAAGTCCAGACGGACGAAGGTGTTACGGGGTTGGGCGAGACATTCTACGGGCCTGGTGCCGTGGAAGGGCACATCCACGATACGCTGGCCCCGATGGTGCTCGGCAAGGACCCTCTGCGCATCAATGAGATTGCCCAGTACACGGTTGGCTACGTTGGCTTCGTTGGCGCGAGCGCCGAGATGCGTGGCGCGTCAGCTTTCGATATTGCGCTTTGGGACCTGTGGGGCAAGGCATCGGGCCAGCCCATCCATCAGTTGCTTGGTGGCAGCGTGCGCGATTCGATTCCCGTGTACAACACGTGTGCGGGGACCCGCTATGTGCAGGACGGAGCTACTCAGGACACCCGTTTCTATGGCATCGGCACGAAGGACTCCAGGGGATATGAGGATCTGGATGCCTTTCTCAACAACGCGGACGAACTTGCTCTGAGTCTGCTTGAGATGGGTATCACCGGCATGAAGATATGGCCCTTTGACTTTGCAGCGGAACGCTGGCGGGGCAGTCACATCACCGGGGAGGAACTGGAGAAAGCACTGGAGCCGTTTGCGAAGATTCGCAAGGCGGTCGGCGACCGCATGAATATCATGGTGGAACTCCATGCGATGTGGCATCTCACTCCGGTACGGCGGATAGCTGCGGCGCTTGAAGAGTTCAACCCGTTCTGGATTGAAGACCCCGTCAAGATGGACCACCTGTCCAGTATTGGCGTCTTCTCCGCCGGAACCAGCGTACCTGTTGCCACAGGCGAGACGCTGGGGGGAATCGGACAGTTTCGGTCGTTGCTTGAGATGGAGGCTATCGGCTATGCCATCATGGACCTTGCCTGGGCCGGCGGCTTCACCGTTGCGCATAAGGTTGCCGGCATGGCTGAGTCATGGCACACTCCCATCACTTTCCATGATTGCACAGGGCCGGTCGCTCTGGCAGCCTGTGTTCACGCGGCGCTTGCCTTCCCGAATAGCTTTGTCCAGGAAGTGGTTCGTGCGTTCTACTACGGCTGGTACGGTGACATAGTGACGCAATTGCCGCCGTTGAAGAACGGGATAATCGAGGCTCCATCGGGGCCGGGACTTGGTCTGTCTCTGCAGCCGGACGTCAAGACGCGGACGGGTGCACGGGTGCGCCGTTCTGAACTTGGCTGAAGACGGGGGCATTACAGAGCGCTCTGCCGCGCAGAACGCAGGGTTGGAAGGCGCCCCGATTTCCCGCGGGCACTCGTGGAATCTGCCCGGTGCTCTTGTTGAGCTGATGGCACAGGGGGCATCCGTACCGGCTGCCCCTGCTGTCCGTCACGGCGAGCGCGACGTTCTTCCCCTGAAGTCCTAAGCTTCCACGCTCTTGTGAGAGGCGTAGGCCCTCAGCCGTTGCGTCTGCGTCAGGAGCTTCTTCCTCAACCTGATGTTCTGAGGAGTCACCTCCACCAGTTCATCCTGTGCAATGAAGTCGATTGACTGTTCGAGACTGAGGTCTATCGGCGGCGCCAGCTTGGTGGCGATATCGGCCGTGGAAGAACGCATGTTAGTCTTTTTCTTCTCCTTGCACACGTTGACGGCGATGTCTCGCGTGCGTGGATTTGTGCCCACTATCATGCCTTCATAGACGATGGTGCCGGGATGCACGAAGGTGAGGCCCCTGCCCTGGGCATTCTCTATGCCGAAGGCGGTAACCTTGCCCTGCTCGGATGCCACCAGAACGCCGCTTCTGGACGACTCAAGTTCACGGTGCCACGGTTTGTAGCCGATGGGGGTAGTGTTCATGATGCCGTCGCCCCGGGTGGAAGTCAGGAAGCTGCTTCGAAAACCTATGAGTCCCTTCGTGGGTATCTGGAATTCAAGGCGGACGTTGCCCTCCCCGTCATTGTGCAGGTTCTTCAGTGTCGCCTGACGCTTGCTGAGCATCTCTGTGAGGACGCCGACGTAGGTTTCCTTCGTGTCGATTATAAGGTCTTCGACGGGCTCCATGAGTACGCCATCGACTATCTTGGTGATGGCCTCCGGCTTCGATACCTCGAACTCATAGCCCTCCCGTCGCATGGTCTCGATCAGAATCGAGAGGTGCAGTTCGCCCCTCCCCTTCACCATGAACGTGTCTGCGGTGGCAGTGTCCTGCACCCTGAGGCTGAGATTGACCTCAAGCTCTCTGTAGAGGCGGTCCCGGATATGGCGCGTGGTGCAGAAAGTGCCCTCACGTCCACCAAGCGGTGAAGTGTTGACTCCGAAAGTCATCTCTACTGTCGGTTCGCCTATCTCGATGCGGGGCAGCGCTTCAATTCGCTCCGGACTGGAAATGGTGTCTCCGATGGAGGCTTTCTTGATACCGGTTACCGCCACGATATCGCCTGCCTCTACCTCTTCTGCCTCAAGCCGTGCAAGGCCGAGGTGCGTGAAGACCTCTGCAATCTCGAACGGCGTGGCTTTGCCTTCAGCATCAATGGAGACTATCTGGTCACGCGGAGCCACCTTGCCCCGCCATATCCTGCCGATAGCAATCTTGCCCTTGTGGTTGTCATAATCCAGGTTTGAGACGAGCATCTGGAACGGGCCTGTCTCGATTCGCGGGGGTGGTACCGTCTCCAGGATGGCATCCAGTAGTGGAAAGACATTGATGCCTGGAACTCCGGGTTCTGTGGAAACGATTCCCTGCTTAGCGCTCGCGTAGAGCACGGGGAAATCGAGTTGCTCCGCAGTGGTGGCGAGTTCCAGAAACAGGTCTTGTGTCAGATGCAGTACCTCGGCCAACCGTGCGTTCTTCCGGTCAATCTTGTTGATGACCACAATCGGAACCAGCCCCCTCTTGAGCGCGTGGCGCAACACGAATATGGTCTGGGGCATGGGTCCCTCGACAGAATCAACCAGGAGCAGGCAGCCGTCCGCCATGCTTATGACACGTTCCACTTCACCGCCGAAGTCTGCATGTCCCGGCGTATCGATGATGTTGATTTTCACGCCTTTGTAGAGGATGGCGGTGTTCTTGGACATGATGGTGATGCCTCTTTCTCTTTCGAGGACATTCTGGTCCATCACCAGTTCACCTACCTTGTCATTGTTCTTGAAAACATTGCTCTGCTTCAGCAGGGCATCCACCAGGGTGGTTTTGCCATGGTCTACGTGAGCAATGATGGCTACGTTGCGTATGTCTTTGCGATACTTCATGTCTTGTTCCGTTCTTTCTCTCGTTATTGAATCCCGGCCATACCCTTCAAAGGAAGCGTTGCGACAGGGGCAGTCGGCTATCGAAATCTCAATCGACAGTTGTGATTAGTGGGAGGCCTGCATGGGCGCGAAACGCAATTGCGTCAGCAACCAGAGATGACTGTGGCGTGCGGGACGCGACCAGTACCTCCACACTCCGTCAACCGAGACGGCGCTTTTCTGTCGCTAGCGCAACTCGTGTTGATGAAGGAAGCGTGCGGGTCCGCGGTGACGATTAGAGCAGGCCCAAAGCCAGCACACGTGATCTTCCTCTCCTGACATTGCGTTGGATGGCTCCTCCGTGGAGGACAGTTTGAGAGAGGACACCCTTCGCATTATGTGTAGTATACACGTATACACACGTTGAAGCGAACAGGACCCGCTCATGACATGGCCGCAATCCGGTTCGTGGATGTCCTGAATTGGTTTCTTCAGTCTCCCTGCTACTACACAGGCAGATTGCCTTTCATCTTCTCTGCGAATAGAATCAAGGCAGTCTTACACAAGGGGGCCCTGCGATGCTTACTTCTGTCATGCTCCTCGTGAGTGGCATACTGCTCGTCCTACTGGGAATCAGCAAGAGTTGGAAACCGCTCTCCTGGCTGACACCGGGAGGTTTTGCGGGGCGGCTTGCCCTTGTGGCGGGCATCGTCGATATCGTGCTGGCAGTATTGGCGCTCAGGTAGAAGAGTGGACACTGCCGATAGTCTGTAATTGCGTCCGTGGCGTGGTGAATGTTGAAGGAAGAGGTGCCCAGTCTGTGAGGAGACGCACTCAGTGGTCAGGGGCGGGTCAAAGCATCGGCTATTGGGCCGCCGTTCTGGCGACTATCTGGTCCTTGTGCTACATCGTGGCGTATCCACCATGGGTGGGTATGCTGCCTGTCTGGTCAGGCATCGAACAGTACGCTGCAGATTTCGATGTTGCCCGCTATCTTGGTTGGGTTATTCCCTCCTTCCTGCTCGCCATCACGTTCCCCGTCTTGATGGTGGCCGTGTATCTCTATGTACCCGTCGACCGCAGAGCACCAGGTCTGGTGGCTCTCTTGTGCGCTGTGCTCTGTGGAGCCATACTTGGCACTGACTACTGGCTGCTGGCGACTGTGGTCAAGGATGCGCTTCTGAGTGGCGCGATGGACGGTCTGGAATGGCTTGTTATCGGAAGTCCGTATTCCATCACGAACGCTGTTGAAGGCCTTGGCTATCTGTTCATGGGACTGTCGATGCTTTTCGCAGGCTTTGCGTGGAGGATTCCGGGACGAAGGCGTAAGCTCACGAAGCTCCTTCTGGTCGTCAATGGCTGCGTCGTCATCGGAGGCGTAATCCTTGGGGCGCTTGGGTGGTCTCTCGGCTCTCAGATCTGTTTGGGATTGTGGATGGCTACTCTTCCCGTGGCTACCGGGCTGCTGGCGCTGAGATTCAGGGAGGACATGCGCGCTGGCAGGATGGACTGCATCGTTTCACCACCGGCTGCCGGTGGTAGATACGACAGGTAGGCCTTGTGGCGATTGTCTCTAGTGCGCTGCCTCCGCGAGTGCAGATGCACTTGTGTGAGATTGCGGCGTACTCTCAAGGATGGTTGAGAGCACAGCAGCCAGTCTCTCCGGCTTGTCTGAACCTATGAGGTAGTGCTTCCCCCGGCGCGTGGTTATCTCTACACCGATGCCACCACGTAGAAAGACGCCCTTCATCTGTCCGTTGTACCTGATTCCGTAGCCATGAAACTCTCCCAACGGCACGAAGGGCCGAAGCTCAACTGCGGACATGTCTGCCACGGGTATGTTGAGGGCTCGTATTCCCGGTGTGCCGAAATGCACCGTGACGCGTTCTCTTGAAACCCTCGTTCGCATTCCGCCAAACAGCAATACGACGATGAGTGCTGCAGCTGCTATAGGAGATGCGGTGAATTTCTCACCGTTCGCGTAGTCCATGGTGGTCCGTGCAAGGATGAACAGCGGTACGCCTACAGATACGAGTTGCGACCAGCGAGGATTCTGAATCTCCCAGTATGCGACAGGTCCTGTTCCTTTCAACCTCTCTTTCACCTCACTTGCCAGCACACTCGTGTCTACCTCAGTGCTGGAATCGATGCGCCCCTCGAACGGATGAAAGGGTCTGAGCCACTCGAGCGCTGCCCCTGCAAGCACCGTTGCCGCTGTGATTGCTACTACTGTCGGCCACGGAAATGGGAAAGCCTCGCCACCTGTGGTGATGAGGCGCAGGTAGGCTATGCCCATTCCTGCGAGCAGTCCAACAAATACATCGTCGAAGAGAGAGGCATAGTGGAATGTCTTCTTTGTCTCATTCCGAGCCCATTGCTCTGCGCCGGACACGGAGATGCCTATCAGGAAAGCGCTGATGAAGACGATGGTGAATATCACTGGCAGAGGGGAACCGAACTGGTCTGCCTCTCCTCCGAAGCGGAAGTGGATGGGTGCGTCTGTCGGGAGCGGCCCCGATGTACCAAGCATCCAGAGAAATGCGCACAAGGCAACGACTGATGGGAGGTGTATCCAGAGGGGGTGAGAAAACCTGGCTTTCATCTCTTCTCCTTCATGTTTGAATCAGGGGTGGAGGCACCCACATTGACGTTTCCCAAATGACTATCGAGCATCGAGTGAAGCTCGTTTGCCGATAGTCCCAGCAGGAAAGCCTCAGACACCAGTTCGCGAAGATGTCCTCCCAGTGCAGTCTCAGCCTCAACCACGGATGCAGGTGCGCGACGAGCCTGTGAGATGCGGGCTCTGCGTCCGAGGCGCAAGTCGATGATGCCCTGGTCGCGCAGCCTTCCATATGCGCCGCGCACGGTATGCAGGTTGATGCCAAGAGCGCCCGCAAGCTCTCTGACAGGGGGCAGTTCATCGCCGGGTTGCAGGTCGCCACGTTGTATCTGCTCCTTCACCTGCGACACTATCTGCTGATATATCGGGCGCGCGTCTCGTTCGTCCAGCGTAATGAGCATTACTGATGCACCAAAAGAGTTATAAAAGTTATATAACAGTTATCAGTGCTTGTCAAGTGAAGGGTGCACAGTACTGTGCGCAGAATGCGAAGTGTTGCGCAGTTCCTTACAGTGCAGCATGGGCAGGAACGTGCAGAACGAGCCGCAGTGAGCCCAGGGCAAGCGTGGCATGACAATGCTCCAAATCTCAAATAGTCGGCCATGCCTATACGAAATGCTTATAAGATGCATTTTCGGGTACATTCTTCGCCATCAGGGGGTTCACGGGGTGTGATTGCGGTGCTACCATTCCCGCATAGGCGGTTGCTCCCCCGTCATGGAACGTGAGAGGAAGAAGGGTGGATGATTGTGGTGTACTTTTGCGTCGGTCCACATGTGGACCGTTCGTTGTCTACCACAGCCATCCGGTCTTCTCCCGGTCGGCATGCCGACTCAGTGTGAATCCAGGGCGGCGGAACCGCTGAAGGAGGGTACATGGACGACAAAGAGAAGCAGATGTTGTTGACCCGGCTGACTGTACGGGTTGGGCGGGAAGCAGCGGAGGCAGTCCTGGGACTGGTTGGATTGAGCGGTGGCGGAAACCGTGAGCCACTTGAGGGGCGCTATCAGGTAGTACTTGTCGATGAGGAGGCGGCCCTTCCCGAATGCCCATTCATGCGGGAGGCGAAGACGCTGGAGAAGCGATTTCGTGACGAGGCCGACACGGGCAGCGTGCAGGAGACTCACGCCGTTTATGACAAGCTGAAGATGGCTGAGTGCCGTTGTGACGGATGGGCACATGCGTGCGCCGAGGTGGCTGGAGCAGGCTTCGTCAAGGTGGTCGAACCCGCTTCGTAGACTCTAGCGGGTGAGAGTTTCCTCCCAGTGCCGTAGAGCCCTGTGAAATTCGGCCCGTGCCTCCTGCAGTCTCTTGTCTGCCGTCTCTATCTCATTCAGAGCGGCGGCATCCATGCGGGTTGCCATACGTTCATCCACAATCGCCCAGTATTCTCGGCACAGGCTCTCATACTGTGCCCCCAGCGCGCGAGCACTGTTTTCTTCACGAGAGGGTCCTTTCACACCACACCTCCCCTCGACGAATGGACGTGTCCTCAGCGGAGTCTCAAAGAGTCAGGGCCCGCCTCGTCGCATATTTCAAGGTAATTGTGTGCTCGGAAACGGTGCGAATGCAAATTCAACGGGGAGTTCTTCCGGATAAGGACGCCTGCGTACGTTTCGGTTGAGCAACTGGAGTGACGTTGCATTCCTGTCAGCAGGTACACTTAATCTGACTGTCGCGAAAGAGGTGTAGTTCTATGCTTACGATGTTGCTTCTGCTGTTGAGCGGCGTGCTCCTGCTGATGGCGGCTTCAGGTAGTGGAGGGATGCGTGGGGGTTGGCCGAAGTTGCTGGCCGTCATTATCGGCCTGGCGGACGTTATCCAGGCCGTGCTGATACTTGCCTAGAAGGGTGCTATCCATCCAGGGATTGAAACTCGAGTACCTTGATGATGGCGGTCATGTCCTCGTTGCCAAGACCCTTCGCGAAGGCTCTCTTGTTGAGTTGCCGATTCATTTCGGCACCCGGGGCGAATGTGCCGGTGTCATGTGCTGTATCGACAACGTAGTGCATTGTCCCTTCCACGTGGTCAATGGCGGCCTGCGGAGAGAAGTCCCTGTTCAGGAACGTGGATGTCTTCATGCGGTAGAGAACGCTGGCCATGGCTGCAGCATGTGCGGCGAGCGGACATAGGTCCATGTCAGGTGCGTTGCTCAGTCGGACAGAATGACAGGGGCGTCTTTGCCTTGTGTTGAGAAGAAAACGGTGCATGGAGCGCTATGTGAGACGAGGGTAACCGGACGTGGAATGATGGCAGTCGCTGAAGGCTAGGTTTTCATTTTCTTTCCAGTCGCCTTGCAGAAGGTTTCAAGAGAGGCGACGGATACGAGGTAGGCTCGGCCCACACGGAATGCTTCAAGTCTGGTGCCGTTCACTCCACGCTTGATCCACTGGTGTACGGCCTGGCGGGTCACGGCAGGTTCAACGCGCTGTCCTGCCTCTTCGACGCTGAGGTAGTCGTGCGCGTCTTCATCGTGGCCGTTGTGCCCTTTGCCTCTGGCAGCAGGCCGACCAGTCCGAAAGCGTGCTAACGTGTCCCCTAGGTTCACAGATGTCAAGCATACCACATCACTTATGAGAGTGCGATGCCCTGCGAGCAGTTTTTTTCGTGTGAGGCTCGATGTTCTGAAGTGGAAACCCAGGTGTCGAGGGCATCCATGCCGCGGAATCGACAGGATTGAGCGTGCGTTCGTGCATGAACGTTAGCGTTTCGGAGCTGCTCCGTTGTGAGGAGTACGTGTCGCGTGAGAGTGGGGCGTCACACGAACGCCTTTGTAGCCTTCCTGTTCGCGCAAAGGAGTAGCGTCGTCAGTTGGTACCGCTGATTTTTCCCTGAATCGCATCCAGCATCTATGGCCGGTGACATGCGCGATGGGGGATTGCCCGTGTATGGGTGGCAGGGTGACGTGGACTGCATCGTTGGTGACGAGGCATCCGCCAGTTCATCTGTGGTGGCGTGGAAGCGACGCACGTAACGCGGAGCACCTGCATGGGCAGAGACCGATGATGGCTTCGTTAATCGTGTCGGCGAGATAGTCATGAATCGGGACTTCGTCTGCTTGCTCTCGCAAGTGTACTATTGTAAAGCGTCGATGCGCCCGCGAGGACTGGCGCGTAACGGGTCTTTTCTTCTACACTAGACAGCCATGTCTGAACTGGAACAAACGGGTCTTCCTGATTTTCGCAACGCACGACGACCATCGAAGGTGTACAGCGGTGCGTGCGTGGATGGAGTGTTCACCGTGACTGTGCTTGATTCTGCGCTACCTCACAGCGAGGAGAACCCCCGGATGCTTGTGCCCGACTCGTCGCGCGCGCTCAAAGACTGTTCCGGGGCCTTCTGCTGGGCGCGAGAGGACGAAGGTTCTCTCCAGTTGGCGCTTGCCCTGCTGCTGGACGTCACGGGAGAAACGGAGACGGCGTTGGAGTGGCACGAAATGTTCTGCAGGAAGTACGTGCAGGAACTGAGTGATACCTGGACGGTACCTGAGATAGACATCGCTCTCTGGCTCTACTGTTTCGAGAATTCCCGGCCGGCTGTGTAAGTCAGCACAACCTCCCTCAGCATCGCGGCTATTCCCGCAAGAAAGCATCTTCCAGGACAGGACTATTGTCACGGGTGATACTTTGCATGTACCATCGTTGTACTACCTTCTGAAGGGGGTTGTCATGAGACGGCGAGTATTCCTGAAGGTTTCCATGATGCTTGTGGTTGGCGCCTTGCTGCTATCGGTTGGAGGGGTGACACTTGCCGATGCGCCTGATAAGAATGCAATCCTGGGGTTGGAACCGGGCGCAAGCCAGCCCGATATTGTAGTTCTCACGAACGGCATCTACGAGTTGAGCATCACAGATGACACGGAGTGGGAGCCAGATTCTCCCCCTGAACCGGAGCCGGGCGTGGGATACGTGACTCCCGGCGTATACACGGTCTGTACAGGTGATGACCATCCGGTTCCAAACGCCGACGTGCTCTACGACGGAGCCGATCACCTTCCGGGGACGTCATACCTCACGGTGAGGGACTATACCGATGCGGTTGACTACATTCCGGATCCGACGGCTTCATCATCAGAACCCTCGGGCGGATACGGAATTGACTTCCTTGGCGGATGTGGCTCGGAATTCAGTGTGAGCGGCAAGAAAGCGACCACCACGTGGAATCCAGGCGGCGGCCTTGAAGTGGAGCAGGTGACGGCGGTCGAGGGGACCACGCTCTCCGACTCTCGTGTGCGTGTTACGACCACGGTGACGAACAACGACGATGTCACTCACGAGGTTGGCATCCGTTACGAGTGGGACCTTATGATTGCGGACGATGATGATGCGTGGTTCGCGCGGCGCAATCCTGACGCATCCTTCACCCAGGACGAGCTTATCTACGAACCTCCGAACTTCGAGAGGTTTGAGACGACTGACGACCCCGGGAACCCCACCTTCTCCGTCTTCGGCTCGGTGAATGGACCTCAGGGGGTATTCTCTCCCGACCCCACGCCGCCCGACCGGTTCATCTTCGGAGAGTGGGCACAATATGATGCGTGGGACTACTATGAGGGCAGCGATCCCAGCTCTGACAGCGCGGTTCTCTACTACTGGGGCTACGATGACGGCAATTCGCCCATCTCCCTCTCACCCGGCGAGAGCGTGAGCGTCACCGCATACCTCTATGCGATTCCTGCCGGCTACGAGGAGCCAGGTCAGTTCGAAGAAGAGGAAGAGTCGAAGCCTGAGAAGAAAGAGCGCCCTCTTGAGCCGGCGCGAATGATGGCGAACTATCTCAGCATCGACCCGCAGCAGGTGTTGCCCGGGCAGGAAGTCCGCATCTCAGCGAACGTTTGCAACAGTGGCGAGCTTCGTGGCTCTGAAACGGCTGTCCTCTCGGTCAACGGTGCTGCCGAGCAGTCACAGAGCGTTGCCGTGTCCGGCGGCTCCTGCAAACAGGTGGTCTTCACTACTGCGAAGGCAGTGCCCGGTACGTACCAAGTGTCCGTCAACGGCATGGAAGGGCAGTTCAGTGTCCTCGCGCCGCGCATAGTGCAGGCCTCGGTTGCTTCGAGCCAGGATGTCGGCCTCGGCACGTGGGGCATCGTGGCTATTGCAGCCGTGGTTATCGTCCTTGTCATTGGGCTTGTGGTCATCTTCAAGCAGAACTAGAGCCCGATGTTTCGCACTTCCAGGGGACCCGTAAGGGTCCCCTTTTCGTTCCTCGTTACTCACAAGAAGCAGTTCGATTGCTTCTGTGCTGCACGGAATCGCATTTGACAAACCCGCTCTATTGTTTCTAACATATGTCAGAAACTCCATTGGAGTGAGAAAGATATGCCGAGACCGATGAAACTGAGACAGGTGGCCTTCGCACCGGGCGCGACGTTCTTCAAGCCCGCCGGTGTTCCGATGCAGCTGCTCGAAGCTGTGACGCTCACGCTCGAGGAAGTGGAAGCCATCCGCCTGAAGGACATGGAAGACATGCATCAGGAGGAGTGCGCGAAGGAGATGGGAATTTCTCGCGGCACGTTCCACCAGATATTGAAATCTGCCCACGGCAAGCTGGCCGACGCCGTTGTCAATGGCAAGGCCATACGAGTTGAAGGTGGCAACTTTGCCTTTCCCGGTGCGCGGTTTCGTTGCAGGAGTGACGGCCATGAGTGGTCGCTTCCTCCCGGACCCTTGCCTGGAGCCTCTGCGGTCGCTTGTCCGACGTGCAACGGCAGAGATGTGCAACCAATCTTGCCGCCAGGTGGTCCCGGGTTTGGCCGTGGCCGTGGTCACGGTCAAGGTGGACCGGCTCGAGGGGGCTGGCATGGCATGTGGGGTATGCCCGCGGCTCCGTCCGTCCCTGAAGCTCGGCCACCGGGAAGAAGGGGAGGACGTGGAAGAGAGATGGATAGACCATGAAAGAAGAGGTGCACCACGCTCAGATGAGCTGTGGTGTTGGCGATGATTGAGAGAACAATAGGACAAGGAGGATAAGAGGATGCCAGGAGGAAATGGAATGGGACCTGCAGGGATGGGACCGATGACGGGTAGGGGCGCAGGATACTGCGCAGGATACGGAATGCCGGGGTTCGCGAATGCACCGCGAGGTGGCTTTGGTATGGGCTACGGCAGAGGTGGTGGTTTTGGAATGGGCAGGGGTTTCGGAATGGGTCGTGGTCTTGGATTCGGTCGAGGTGCCCGCTGGGGCTATGGACCAGTGCCTGCGCAGGGTGTGTATGGTGGCCCGTGGGCTGCTCCCGCAGCTATGCCACAGGCGGCTCCAATGACCGACCCCTGGGGAGCGCGACAGATCAGCCGTGAGGAAGAGCTCGGGTACCTGAAGAGTCAGGCGATGGCTCTGAAGAACGAGTTGGATGCTATCAGTTCCCGGGTGAACGAACTCGAGAGCGAGTCTGGAGGTAAAGAGTGAAGGTTGCTGTAACTGCGCCCGAACCGTCGCTTGATGCGATGGTTGACCCACGACTTGGTCGTTGTGCCTATTTCGTGATTGTCGATTCTGAGACCATGTCTTTCAAGGGCATTGAGAACAACAACGCTGCCTCTGCCCAGGGAGCAGGGATTGCGACCGCGCAGATGATTGCCGGCGAAGGCGTTGAAGCGGTGCTCACCGGCAACTGTGGCCCCAACGCGTACCAGACGCTTGAAGCGGCGGGTATAAAAGTGGTGACGGGTGTCACCGGAAAAGTGGGAGAGGCCGTAAAGAACTTCGTTGCCGGACGCTACCAACAGAGTTCCCAGGCGAATGTGGCTTCGCACTTTGGAACAGGGATGGGGAAGAGCGCGGTGCAGGGCATGAATGCCGGCTCCGGACGTGGCATGGGGAAAGGTATGAGTAGCGGAATGAGCGCTACCCCACCGCCTGTGGCCAGCGCAGCCGACGCCGCATTGATTGACATACTGGAAGGACTCAGGGTACAACTCGCCGAACTGCGCAGTCAGGTGAGCGACATCGACAAGCGGATAGAGAAACTTCACAAGAATGACTGATTGAGTCTGTCGGCGGAGGTGTGGTTCCTCGTGCTGAGGGCTGTCCTCCGCCGCTTCTCTGCGTGAAATTGGCCGCCTCGTGAGGCGGCGTTCAGCGAATATGGAGGTACTACGATGCCAGGAAGAGATGGAATGGGTCCGATGGGGCCCGGACAGGGGTTTGGCCGTGGCGGTGGCAGGGGCCGGATGGGTGGCGACAAAGCAGGTGCGGGGCCCAATGGAGAATGTGTGTGCACGAAGTGTGGCACACGTGCACCTCATGTAGCCGGCATGCCCTGCAATGCGCAGCAATGTCCGCGCTGCGGTGCAAGGATGACGAGGGCCTAGCTGATGATAATCTCTGTTGCAAGTGGAAAAGGCGGCACTGGCAAGACACTAATAGCGACAAGTCTTGCCCTTGCGCTCAAGGACAAAGAAAACGTAACGCTTCTTGACTGTGACGTTGAGGAGCCAAATGACCACATCTACATGAAGCCCGAGTCGAGTACCTCGGACCCTGTTTCAATAGCCGTACCTTTCGTGGACGAGTCGAAATGCACGGGCTGTGGCGTATGTGGCGACGTGTGTGTGTTCAACGCGATTGCAGTGGTGAACAAGAAGGTACTGATATTCAACGAGTTGTGCCATGGCTGCGGAGCGTGCAGCTACCTGTGCCCCTCAGGCGCTATCAGCGAGGTTCCCCACGAGGTTGGCGTGCTGGAAGAGGGCAAGGTTGAGGGTATGCGCTTCTTTGACGGTGTTCTGACCATTGGCCAGCCGATGGCTCCGCCCATCATCAGGGCGGTTAGAGAGAAGGGTGACAGTGTGGGCATCACGATTGTCGACGCCTCCCCGGGCACGTCCTGCCCTGTGGTGGAAGCTATCAGGGAAAGTGACTTCTGTGTGCTGGTTACCGAACCGACTCCGTTTGGATTGAATGATCTCCGTCTCGCCGTCGAGACGGTGCGGGCACTTGGCATCGCTCACGGTGCGATTATCAATCGAGCCGGAGTGGGAGACGACCGCACTGAGGAGTTCTGCAAGAGTGCAGGCATACCCATACTGATGACGATTCCGCTCGATGAACGGATAGCTCGAACCTATTCCAGGGGAACTCCTCTCATTGAGGCGCTGCCTGAGTACAGGCCGCAGGTTCTGGAGATGTATGACAGGATAAGGGAGATGGTCAATGAGAGAAGTAGTAGTACTTAGCGGCAAGGGCGGAACCGGGAAAACCAGCGTGGTGGGGGCATTCGCGGCTCTTGCGAAGCGGAAAGTTCTTTCTGACTGCGATGTTGATGCGGCTGATCTGCACCTGCTTCTTTCACCCACTGTGAAGGAAGAGCACGAGTTCTGGAGTGGTCAGGTGGCAGTGATAGACCGCGCTGCGTGCACTGAATGTGGCAAGTGTGTTGAGGTGTGCCGATTTGATGCGATTCACGACTTTGTCGTGGACCCCATCGCTTGTGAAGGGTGTGCGTTCTGCTCGCGCATCTGCCCTGTCAACGCCATTACGATGAAAGACAACATGGCGGGGCACTGGTATATCTCCGAGACGCGTTTCGGTCCTCTCGTACACGCGAAGCTCGGTATTGCGCAGGAGAATTCGGGCAAGCTGGTTGCTCTCGTGCGACAGAAGGCCAAAGAGGTTGCTGAACAGGCAGGGCTGGAGGTTACCATCAACGATGGTCCTCCCGGTATCGGGTGCGCGGTGATTTCCGCTCTGTCCGGTGCTGACCTTGCGTGCATCGTGACTGAACCTTCACACTCTGGCATTCATGACATGGAGCGAGTGCTCTCTGTGTGCCGCCATTTCGATACGCCCTCGATTGTCTGTATCAACAAGTACGACGTGAACGAAGAGGGGACGGAGCAGATTGAACGGTATTGTGAGGGTGAGGGTATCGAAGTAGTTGCGAAGATACCGTTCGATACAAAGGTGACCGAAGCGCAGGTACAGGGCGTGCCGCTGGTTGAATATACGGACGATGCGCGCCTGGTGGGTCCCATCGAGGCTGCATGGGAAGCCGTACTGCGCGGATTCGACGCCGCTGGCAAGTGAGTTGTACCATTATCCGTTGTGCCTTTCCCGGGCTGAGATGGAGGGAGAGTGCCAAGGAGTAGAAAATGAGATATGGAATGCCTGTCAGTGGCGGCATGCTGGCGACACACTTCGGACATTGCGAGGCGTTCGCATTGTTTGATGTTGATGAAAACACGAAGGAGATAGTAGGTCGTGACGTAGTTGCGTCCCCCGGTCATTCTCCCGGTGTATTGCCCGCGTTTCTTGCCGAGCAGGGTGCATCGGTAATCATCGCGGGAGGCATGGGGTCACGCGCTGTGAGTCTCTTCGAGGAGAATCGCATACACGTGGTTCTTGGAGCGCCTGAAGGCGACCCTGAGGACGTAATGAAGGCGTACCTGGCCGGCACGCTTGCCACTGTTGAGAACGTCTGCGACCACTAGAGCGGTCGCAAGGAGAGACTATTGATTGACGAGAAGATACAGGGCGCGCTCGATTCAATACTGGTGCCGGGCGCTGACCGAAGCATTGTACAACTCAACCTTGTGAAGAGTGTTGAGCAGAATGATGGCATGGTTCGTGTAGTCCTGGGCAACGCGGCATTGAGCGCCGAAGTGCAGAAGTACGTATCTGAGAGCGCACGTGTGGCTGTGGCTGCGGTGACGGGAGGGGATGCGAAGGTTGACTTTGTTGCGGCCAAGCCGGAGGTAGTGAACGAGATAGCACATACCGTGGCTGTCATGAGCGGCAAAGGTGGTGTGGGTAAGTCACTTGTCACCGGATTGCTTGCTGCGGAGTTGAAGCGTCGAGGCTACAGCGTCGGAATACTGGATGCGGATCTTACCGGCTCCAGCATCCCGAAGATGTTTGGAGTTGATGGACGTCCCCAGGGTAGTGATAACGGAATACTTCCCGTGATGACCGCAAGTGGGATGCCCATAATAGCGATGAATCTGCTGCTCGAGAGTGATGATCAGCCTGTCATATGGCGTGGTCCGCTCATCGATAAGGCGATACGGCAGTTCGGCAAGGAAGTACTCTGGGGCAAACTGGACTATCTGCTTATCGACCTGCCGCCCGGCACTGCGGATGCGGTTCTCACGGTGATGCAGGCGTTCCCTATCGACGGTGCGGTTATCGTGTTCACCCCGCAGGACCTCGTAGAGATGATTGTCCGCAAGGCTTTCAATATGGCGAAAATGATGGACAAGAAGGTTCTCGGTGTGGTGGAGAACATGAGCTATGTCTATGTGCCTGAATTGGACAAGAAGATGGAGATTTTTGGCCCCAGCAGAGGCGAGGAGATGGCGAAGATAGCTGGCGCGCCGCTGCTTGGACAGATTGCAATTGACCCGCAGATAGCGACGCTATGTGATGCAGGTAACATTGACGGCTACGAAAGCCAGGTGGTTACCGACCTTGGTGAGAATCTGCTCAGTGCACTCGGAGTGTCTGTCTAGCAGTTCTGACGCTCTTTTTACTGTGCTTCTCGGGGCAGCTTTGACAGCTGCCCCTTTCTCTTGTAGCTCAAGTGTAATCGAGGCTGTTGCGAATCGTGGCCCGATAGCCTTTGCAGCGTCATATTCTGGGCTGCCATGTTGAAATAGCAGCGCCAGTTGTTTTACGATAAGGACATAATCTAAAATAACAACAGTCACTATTTCAACTTCTGAGGAAAAAGGATGAAGAGAGGGATTCAGGGACACTATGTGAAGGTCTCCAAAGGAGGAGAGAACGTGCAGGCATTCATACCTGCGCCGCTTCCTCCTGAACCATCCATCCGCTGGACGCCAGGACTGCGCAGCAAGTTCGACCAGGCGCTTGTGGCTCTTGGCAGGTTGGATACTGTCTCGACACTGTTGCCGGATACCTCCATCTTCCTGTACACGTACGTGCGCAAGGAGGCTGTGCTTTCCTCCATGATTGAGGGAACGCAATCGTCCCTGTCTGACCTCTTGCTCTTTGAGCTTGACCAAGCACCAGGAGTCCCACTGGATGATGTGCGTGAAGTGAGCAACTACGCCGCTGCGCTGAACCATGGATTGAAGCGCATAGAAGATGGCCTCCCTGTGTCATTGCGATTGTTCAAAGAGGTTCATGCAGTCTTGCTTGCCAAGGGGCGTGGAAGCAGTCAGGCCCCGGGAGAGTTTCGTAGTAGCCAGAACTGGATAGGTGGAACACGGCCCGGCAATTCGGCGTATGTTCCGCCTCCGGCGAGCCACGTACTTGAGTGCATGGGCAAGCTGGAGTTGTTCCTGCATGATGAGCCGGAGTCGACTCCGATACTGCTCAAGGCTGCTCTGGCACACGTCCAGTTTGAGACAATCCATCCGTTTCTGGACGGCAACGGTCGCCTTGGACGGTTGCTAATCACCCTGCTGCTGTGTGAGCAGAAGGTGTTGCGGGAGCCGTTGCTCTATCTAAGCCTCTATTTCAAGACGCATCGGCAAACCTACTACGAGCTGCTCAACAACGTGCGGCTCACAGGAGACTGGGAGGCATGGCTCGATTTCTTTGCCGAGGCAGTCATTTTGACGGCCTCGCAGGCTGTGGATACCGCGCGGCAGTTGCTCGATGTGTCGAGAGATGACCGCGAGAGAATCGGCACGCTTGGACGGGCAGCAGGTTCCACGTTGCGGGTGCAGCAGGCGCTGCTCGAGCGGCCCATCGCAACGTCTGGCTGGATCGTGAGAGAAACCGGCATCAGTCCTGCCACCGTGAACAAGAGCCTGATGCATCTGGAGAGACTCGGCATAGTGCGCGAACTGACGGCTCGGAAGCGCAACAGGCTGTTCAGCTACGTACGATACATCGATATCATGAACCGGGGTATTGAGGTTCCCTGAGTCTGAAGGTTGGCCTGCGTGAAGACTCAAAAGAAAGAAGAGGACTCCCTGAGGGAGTCCTCTTCCAGTACTTGTGTGTAGAGAAAAGGGATTGTCGTCAGGCAATCATCTTGGATGGTAACCAGGTGATTATCTGAGGGAAGGCGATGCACAGCGCCAGACCGATCAGAATGAGACCGACGAATGGCAGGACGCCACGAATGACGTCGGATGTAGTCACATTCAGTTCAGGTGGCGCCGCCGCTCTCGTAAAGAAGATCGCATACGCGAACGGTGGTGTCATGAATGACATCTGGAGATTGACGATAATCATCATTGCGAACCAGATGGGGTCGAAACCGAGAACCGGCGCCACAGGCGTCACAATCGGCACGACGATGAAGATGATTCCCATCCAGTCTATGAACATCCCAAGGATGAAACACACGAACATGATGACGCCAAAGGCGCCCCATTTGCCGCCGGGCGTTGCCAGGATGAACTCCTTGACAACATTGCCGCCGCCAGCGTTCAGGAACACTCCTGTGAATGCGAACGACGCAGCAGCGATGAGGAGCACTGCACTGGTCAGTTTGAGTGTCTCGTGTGCCGTCTCTCTCAGGACCTTGAAGGAGAACCTGCCGTAGATGGCGGTAAGAATGGTGGCCATGAGAGCGCCGACTGCGGCTGCCTCTGTTGGTGGGGCGATGCCCAGGAAGATGACACCGAGCACGGAGATAATGAGGAGCGCCGGCGGAGCCAGGGCTGTGAGCAGCTTGATGGTCTTCTCACGAAGAGGAGCCTGTCTTTCCGCCAGGGGGACGGTGGGGGCTATCTGCGGCTGCAGATAGCAACGGATGAGGACATACGTACAGTACAGACCGGAAAGCAGGAATCCCGGAACGAAAGCGGCCATAAACAGCTTTCCCACAGAGATAAGGGCCATCGGTCCGTAGACGACCAGCATGATGCTGGGGGGGATGAGGATACCCAGCGTGCCGCCAGCGCACACTGATCCTGATGCAATACCCCTGTCATAGCCACGATTAATCATTGCAGGCAGCGCCACGATGGCGAGCATGGTGACGGAGGCTCCGATGATACCTACGCAGGCAGCCATGATGGTGCCGATA